>JASLXL010000213.1 GCA_030740335.1 SAR202 cluster bacterium
GTCGAAGCTCTCGAATGAGGGGATGGGCACCAGGAAGTTCCGGCGGACATACCCCATCAGGCCCTCTACCTTCCCCTTGTCGTTCCCTTTGCCTGGACGGCCGAACCTGTCTTCGAACAGGTAGTGAGACTGAAGCTCGGAGAACACCCTGGTCCGTTGGCGCCGGCCATCTCCCAGTATCCTGGCCACCGCCAGGGTGGTGTTGTCGTACAGAATGCTCTGGAGCACCCCGCCCAGGAACGCGAAGGCGGAGACGTGTCCATCACAGAAGGCCTCGGTGGTCTCGGCAGGATACGCCTTCACATAGCACGCATCGCTGTGAGGGAGGTCCATGGCGAAGTAGTGGGCCTTCTGATGGACTCCACCGACTACCACCCACGCTTCGCCGAAGTCACACTGGGCATGTCGCGGTGGATGGGACAGAGGCACAACATCTCTCGGGTCCGACGACTGCGCTCTCGGACGTAGTCTTTGACAATCGCGTACTTGCCCGGGAAACCGTGCTCGTCTCTCAACCGTTCGTAGATACGCTTGGCGGTGTGGCGCTGCTTCTTCGGGAGGCCTTGGTCGACCTCCAGGATCTGGTCGATCACGCCCTTATATGGGTCTAGCTTCGGTCGACCAGCCGGTCGTTCCCGTCGATACCCCGGAGGCACCGAGTACTTAAGCATCTTGCGCACTGTGTCCCGGTGCAGTCCGTATACCCGCGCAGCCTCTCGAGCGCTCATCCCGTCTACAAAGCAAGCTCTGCGAACTCGCAGGTACATCTCCACCTTGTACATCCAATCCACCTTCTATCAGGTTGGGTCGTTCCTGATTGAAGGCGACAGGCGGTACAGTTTTCAAACGCCACCTCGAGGCGCTCGACCGCCCAGGTGGTACATTATCTCTCCGCCCTTTACAGGCACCAGGATCGGCTGCAAATAGGGCCGCACAAATGCGGGAGATAGAGCAGCTCGTCGCTGCTCGCGAGAAGGACCAACTCGCGGTTCAGGACTGGTGGAGAGTTCTGTGGGCTGTGGCCCTTCGGAGCTGAAGGTACACGAAATAGCGAGCGACACCAGTGTGGAAATGGCCATAGCCAGAGTCCAACTTCCTTTCGACAAGTAGTGTGTCATTCCGTGCCTCTCGCAGGATCAGGCGGCTCCGGGTCTTCTAACCTCAAGAGGATCAATATCAGTGATAACGCACTACTCAAAATACCCCGACCCCGAGAGGGTGCTTTTGCCAGTACGACTCGATCCAAGGTTCCGTGATCTCCCTGCGTAGTTCCTCTGCAAACGTCTTCAGGCTAACCGGACTTATCCCCGGCGTCGCCTCCTCCGGACTGGAAGTCAGTGGGTCTGGAACGATGATGCCATGAAGATCTTTGCAGGCATGGAGAGCAGAGTCGATCTTCACTTCCGTCAACGACCCCAGCTTCCAGTTCATATAGAGGTCCATCGAATGCAGGAGAACGATTGTGTCGTCTCGGTTTCCTCGGAGTCCATTCAGGATTCTTTCGTAACTATCAGGGTTGATCTTTCCTTCAAGACCACGCCACAGGTCCACTGAAGTCTGCATCAGAACAACCGCTCGTTGCTTTTGTTCCATGGCTTGGACCTTAAGTTCGGGAGTGATTTTCTCCCGGTTGAAGACCAAGCGAACCCGCGGATCCTTACTGATCTCAGCAGCGCGGCCTGGCTCGTACATGTCAAGTGGTAGAGCCAGCCCCATCATCCCCTTTCTTCGGGGAGTCTGCCGAAGTGGGCCGCACAGATGGGAGTCCATATAGCGGAGATTGGCCATCCGACTGTGGCAAGCAGTCCACAAAGCATCAAACTCAAACACGCCTCTAGCGGCCTCAGTCACATTGTCGAGTACGTCGACCACGGTTGGGGCAGCATCCGGCCCGAACTCCTCCCGAGCCCAGGAGAGCTTTATCTGGTGGGGGTCAGAATCGGGATCTCGCATGTATCGAGTGATTGCAGCCCAGTTCACCATGTTGAGAGGGTGGTCCCAGCCTTCATCGTGGACCTGGGCGACAACCAGAATCCCCTGCATTCCAGCCTCGGACATGTCCCTAAAAGCTCCACTCCATTCGTCGACATTGCACCAAGGGAACTCGTGAGCCCCCTGGTATTCACCAGGCTGCTGTATCGAGGACATGTATGGCGAGTGTCCGTCGGCGTCTTTGGTGATCGTGTCGTACAGGGCGTGGCGTGGCCACCTAGGGTGGAAATCCCAATAGTGTTGCTTGGTCGCCACGAAAGCGTTCAAGGGTATCTCACCGGTCATGGCTTCGAGGTAATGCGTCTCCTGTCGCTGTCCCCAGGGATCGTCCTCGCAGTTCATCCACACGACCGTTCCACGATGTGGTTCGAGCAGCTCAGCGATCAAGCGAATAGCGTCACGTGTTCGCTCCCGAGGCGTGCGGGCGCTGCATTGACGGCAGTTGCACATCCATGGCGCCCCACCCAATGGGTCGTATTCAGATCCCTCCAACCGATATCCAGCCAGATCGGGGATAATCTCGAAGTCTGTTTCGATTCGATCGGCCCAGTAGGACCGTGTTTCGTCTGCGTATGGACAGAGTTTGGTTGACACGCGTGTGTGGCCGTAGCCCTCGGCCCCGGTCATCCGATTCGTTTGCGCGACCCATTCGGAACTGCCCTCGGGTTCACTCCAATTTCTGCGAATGAAGAGCCCGATGTCTCGGCTGGCCAGGAATTGCGACAATATCCGGTGCTCATTGGGTCTATCTTCGACTTGTGCGATGAAGCGAGGTCCGTAGAGCACCAACCCATTAAAGCCCCTGTTGCGGATCTCCTCGATGTAGTGCCCGAGTTCAGTAGATGGACCTATGGACCGAAAGGCGTGCCAGGTAAAAATATTACGAGCACGAGAGTGAAGCGCGACCCCACCAGGCTGATGCCAGGCCTCGAGCAGCCTCCATTTGAAGGCAAAGTTCTCGGTCACTTTCCTAGTCCGTAGGGTATTGAGTTCGCGGGGTCGATAGTATCTTCAGACTCAAGCTCGGCATATGGGAGTCGTCGGTGGCGACGCCGAAGATGGGCCTGCCCGAGGTCAGGACGGCGTCCCAGATCTCGTCGTTGGACGGCTTACCCGGCCCGCCGTAGATGTTGGTCTTCGGGTGTCCATTGTACACCTCTAACAGGCTGGCGCCGGTGACCTGCATGATCACCTCGTGGTTGAAGGCCCAGCGGAAGTTGGGGTGGTTGATCGAGGCTATGCCGCCTGCCTGTACAATTGCGTTCACGTTGGCCTGGAGGGTGGACACGACGTCGTTGGCGTCTATCGGCTCGACGACCCGCGTGATCCCGATGCCGTTGATGTGAATCGGGACCTTGCCGCCCTTGATGTTGGCGGAGACCTCTTCACCCGGTACCATCAGCGGCCTCTTGAACCGGCGCTGACCAGCACCGTAGTCGA
>JASLXL010000214.1 GCA_030740335.1 SAR202 cluster bacterium
TTGAGGGATCAGGTACGTGCAGCCATGGACCGGCTCGCGACCGAAACTGGAGTGGTACGGGCGAACCTGACGGATGGGGACTGTGAATTGATGAAGGGACGCAACGGCATCGTGGCTGGGTACAACGCTCAGAGCGTAGTGTCGCCCCTGAACCCGGCGATAAGGAATGGGATGCTGATCACTGCGGCTGACGTGGTCAACAATGCCAGTGATTCCGCCCAACTGGTCCCGATGCTCGAGATGTCGGAGGAGATGACGGGAGTGCGCGTCCCGGTCACCTTGGCCGACGGCGGCTACCACACAGCTGCCAACCTTAGAGAGGGAGAACAGCGTGGCGACACGCTGGTTATGACCGAGCGCTACCACCCTGGTGTACAGGGGCCCTACTTCAAGGACCGATTTGTCTACGACGCAGCGGCGGACAGCTACGTGTGTCCTGAGGGCCAGTGGTTACCGTTTCGAGGGTACAGAAAGGTTAACGGCAGGATTCCAGGCCCTTTCCGTCTGTATCGGGCCCCGAGAGCGGTATGCCGTGCCTGTCCGGCCTTCGGGGTCTGCACGAAAGACAAACATACCGGTCGGGCATTGTGGATTGGGCCTGCCGACGCGTTGATCCGCAAGCACCGCCAGTGGATGGCCACGGACGAGGCTCGGGCCTTGTACGCTCAGCGCAAGGAGCTGAACGAGCCGGTCTTTGGTATCATAAAGGAGCAGATGGGAGCACGGCGGTTCCTGCTGTGGAGCCTGGCTAACGTCAGGGCTGAGTTCATGGTGCTGGCGACGGCCTTCAACCTGCGAACATTGTGGCGGACGTGGGCTTGTAGAAGAACGCCACGGCCAACTCCAATCTCACCCTTCACGGTGGTAGCGGCGCCTTCTTGATAAGCGTCACCAGGCTGCTGATCTCTTCGCCGATGTGGAATCCGCCCCGCTCACAACGGTCTAACCACTGACCGACACCTCCACAACGCCGTTGTGAGACAGGCTCGAGGGTCGAACTATACCGTGAACACGAAATTGGGGTAACATTGAACTCTAGGTAGCTCGTCACCCGCGATGATGGGTAGAACCGGTGCCTTTGAGCCCACTGAGGGATTCCCCTATCCTGGCTGAGCAACCCAACTTCCTAAGAGGACGATGATGCGTGGTGATACAAGGCCGACCATACTGTTAGTTTCACCTGGGAGCAGCAGCCGGCCAGCCGTTGCCGTATCCGTGCCATTCCCTGCCGGGCTCAGAGGATTATCCTTCGACGGTGAAGCACTACCTTATCTGCTCCCGGAGCTGTCTGTCGAGGGCCCCGAGCTCACGCTGGTGTAACGGCGTTGTAACGGCTCGGTGGTCGCATGGTTTCGGACTGCAATGGACTTTGGCTGGCCGCTCTTCTCGGCGCAGGGTATGTTCCGGACTCGGTTTGCAGCGATAGTCAGTCGCGCGGCCTCGGGGAGAACTATGGAAAGCGCCACCACGCGGTCAGCCGCCGACGAGGTTGGTGATACGGGAGACCATACTTGCATGGACAATCAGGACACGTACGAGCGGCTTCCCGTCATGCCGGCCGAGGCTCTGGTTGTATGGTCGTCACTGGAGGTAAACGGGTCGGTTGACAGATCTCTTGATCTGAGCTTGAAGGAATTGTCGATGTTGCCGCAATCAGAGTTCACGGGAGATTTTGAGTGTAATGACGGCTGGATCTCTCCGGGTCAGAAATGGGAGGGAGTGCCTGTCAGGCATCTACTGGAGCGGGCGGGGCTGGCTCGGAGCGCTCGAAACGTAGAGTTTAATGGTGGGACGCACTGCCAGGTTCTGACTGTGGAAGAGGCTATGGATCCTGCCGTGATGGTGGCCCTAAGATTAAATAGTGAACCTCTGCCTGCCGATAACGGGGGACCCTGTAGGCTGATGGCCGGGCGGAGGAAAGGCCCTGCCCACGTCAAGTGGCTCCAGACCATCCGCGTGACCGAATAATCCTTCGTGGCCTGCCGAAATCGATCTATCCGACCACTGGATCGTTGACCACTTGAGGTGGGCGCGTATGGGCGGCCCCGTGGCGAACTCGGGCCGGCAGCCGCCTTGCGGCGGACCGCCGTGTCCATGATGGAGACCGCAGACGTTGTCATCATCGGTGGTGGGTGAATGGGAGCCAGCACCGCATGCTTCCTCGCCGAGCGCGAAGTGCCTGGACCCTCGTGGAGAAGGGCTATCTCGCCTCCGGCCCTACAGGGAAATCTTCCGCCGCCATTCGACAACGATTCCGTCGAACAACTGGTCGTCACCTCCTGAGATACCTGGGGATATTCGAGACCTTCGATGGCGTCGTGGCTGGTGATCCCGGGTTCGTGAGGACAGGCGGGTTGCTGCTGGCCTCCGATAATTACGCGCCGACGCTCCACAGGCTGGTCAAGATGCAGAGGGGTCTGGACGTGAAAGTCCAGTTGCTGTCCCCCGCCGACCTTCCCGGACGCTCAGCCGCAGACGAGCCTCGAGTACGTGGCTGGCGCCGCCTATCACCCGATTCCGGGTACGCTAATCGGGCCCGAACCGCAGGGTAGACGTGCTTTGACTACTACACTTCGACAGATGGTACCTCAAAAGCAGGCCCTGGGTGTGCTAACGAGCAGGCTAGAGACAGCCCTCGCTGCTCCCGAAGCTCGGCGTTCCAGGTGGGGAGTCGGCCCAGGCCGTCGAGGAGTGTCTGGCGGTTCTCAAACGCATAGTGGGCTAGGCACGTCCGGCTGTGCGCGAGACCGACTCTGAAAGGATAGCGGACATCGGCTCCTTTCATGAGGTACTCTACCCTCACTTCAGGAGCTCACACCACTCTCAGACTCTCGGGTTTTCCGCCTCTCTCACGTGATGCTCCTATAGATGTCAAGCGGCTGCTGGTAAGGCCAGGTTCTTGCGTCCCATCTCACACAAGATGGCAAAGACCTGACGAGCAACGTAGCGTTTGAGGCAGCGGATGACCTCAGGCTTTATCATGCCTTCCCTCGTGCGACGCCGCATATACTCCCTCGTCCGCTAGTCGTAGCGGAGTCGCACAAGGACAACGCGATAAAGTGCGGCATTGGCCTGGCGATCGCCTCCGCGGTTGAGTCGATGGCGGTCGGTCTTGCCTGACGAGGCTGGGATAGGGTTTACTCCGCACAGAGCGGCGAAGGCGGGCTCGGACCTCAGTCGCTCGGGATTGCTGCCGGCAGTGACGAGAAGCGTGGCTGCGGTGTCGGGACCTATTCCGAAGGCGTGGACCAATGCCGGTGCAGTCTCCGCGGTGAGCCGGACCAACTCCTTGTCGACACCTTCGATCTCGGAGGTGAGCTGGCTGTGGCGACGGGCAAGTAACCGAAGTGCATATTTGGCCGCTGCTGTAGCTTTCGCCCGCCGACCCGGGCGAAAGCTACAGCAGCGGTCTACAAGCCTCCGGGCATTTAGTCCGGCCAATTCCTCTCGCAACTCGACAGGCGCGGTGACCACAAGGGCTTTCAACCTCGGCTAAGAGCTTGTCGATCAAGCCAGTGACAGACCATGCCCAGGACCACTCTGTGTTGGCCTCGAGCTGATGGTGATAGGGATTTCGCAGGTAGGACACAGTTCCCAGTAGGATTCTATGGAATGCAATTCGTTTGTGTTCTTCGCTGCTAGCAATCAGCACCGCCTTGTCTGGGGCGAACACTCGATTGACGAGGTTTTCACCCGTCTG
>JASLXL010000215.1 GCA_030740335.1 SAR202 cluster bacterium
CTCAAGAGACTTGCTCATCTGGATTACCTAACGGAGAGTCTGTCATTGACCATCGGTCAGATAGCCATCAAGTTCTGCCTGGCAGCCCCGAAGATCGTATCTGTGCTGCCAAACATCACAAATATGAAACAGCTACAAGAGTTTGTCGCGGCACCTGAGTCGGAAGACATCCCCCAGGATCTCCTGGATCGAGCCTTTGAGCTCCAAGACGAGAATTTCTACCCGGAGCCCGTTGAGGAGGCGTCGTCGGTCGAGTAGACGGCAGAGCAGGACTACTCTGAGATGTCGCCTTCGTCGTCTGGGTTGGTCGTGGGCTTATAGCCTGGGATCGGGGTCTCGCCGTCAGGCTGAAGTTCCGACACCTGCTCTACGGGTGGGCCATCATCCGTGATCATGTCCGTATGGGTGTCAATCTCTGCGACTGGACCATCGATCTCCGCGTCGGCATTCGAAGCCTGCTCAGAAACCTGGACAGCTTCGTTCCTATCAGGCCGGAAGTCACTATCGATAGCGCGACTCTGCTCGCTGGCGTCTAGTTGCGGCTCGTGCTCTGTTACGAAGTTACCGATGTCCGATTCGGGGCTTGACACTTGATCAGGGACCGAGGTATCTGCCTCAGCGTCAAGACGAGGTTCGTGCTTCGCAACCTGTGCGCCCACAGTCGATCCTTGGCGCTCTTCGTGCCCTTCTTGCGGCTTTTCGGCACCCTCAACAGATGCAGATGGTTGCTGTTCTGCCGGGGTGTCTGCATTCACTTCGGAGGGCGGCTGGTACATTAGTGTTGGGCCGTCGCCGTCCACATGAAAATCGCGACGCCTACCACGGGCACCAATCTGCGGCTGGCGCCTCTTTTGTCGCTTGTTCTTCCACTTCGGGTGCACCCGTTTCATCTCGCCTTCAATCAGGCGAAAATCTCGTTGAGGCAGCAGGTGCAGTGTGTCCACGAAGGCTTCCGGCCAGCGCTCCGGCGTCCAACGCTTCAGGTACTCGAGTCTCGGGGCCAGAAACAGCGCGTCAATGTAGTCCTTCTCATCTAGGACCAGGGCTGGCTTCAGTTTGACCCGGTACGGGTACTCTTCACCGCTGCCATTTGTCTGCCAGACGGGCGTGGGATCCTCGAAGTATGTGGAGATTACGGTCGCGATGGCCGACCACTTCCGCGTCCCCGACACGTAATACAGGAGGCTGTCCTGCGGCTCCATCCTCTGGGCCCGCCGACGTTGGCTGAACCTGAGGCCGTGGAGCGTGAATCCCATCTGTCTGCTTATCTCGAAGTCTTCGGTAGTCTGGACCACCATCCAGTAGTTTCTTGCCATGCTGCCGATCTCTGATATTCGTTGTGTGCGTTATCCCATTCTACCACCCCGGCAATTGGCAGGTCACGGCGTTGCGTTTCTCGAAGGTAGAGGTTGTTCGACTACGGGCAGGTCGGAAGTGTTCCTCTCGGTGAATGGCAGGTGCTCATAGCACGGTCGAAACAAGCCAAAAACAGTCAGATGTTCAGGGTTCAATGTGAACCTTGTGGTAGCAAAAAATCAGCAATAGATGTCTTGTTGAACTGTGATGTGGAATTATGCATATAACTATGCCAATTCTAGGGAGCCAGATTAGTGCAATGATAAATAGGAAGAACGGTGTTAAAAGTGAAGATGAACTTCCTTAATATCCAACCCCCCCTAGGTCCTCGTTGATTCTGATTTGCACCCTCGCTGTCTTTGCCGTCGCGGTCGCCGCCTGTGGAATTAGCGGCGGGGTACTGGGGCCTGTTACAGGTACGACAACAGAAAAAATCTCTTCAACCATGACTTGCGACGAATCTGAAACCGTTCGCGAACAGCCACCCAATGCTGCTGATCCTTTCGGTCCAGGGCCCTGGTACGTCAGCGTAGATCGCAATATTTGGATGGAGTGGGTTAGTATACCGCCATGAGTTAGGGTCAGAATAAGAAGGTGATGTGGGTCAAACCCCCTGGCAGAGCTCTTATCATATCCGGCCGCCGTCTCGATGCTGATGCCGAGCCAATGATTGCGGAGCAGCCAGGCGATTACTCTTCTTTTGGATATGATTCTACCAATCTCTTTTTCCCCTCCGGAGGCTGCTGGGACATCAAAAGGAAGGTTGGGGGTTGCCAGTATCACGTTTGTGACGGGGGTGCGCGGCTAACCACGGAGAGGCTACAGGTCTAGCTCGCGAATCTCCGCGTCCAGCGCCATAAGAGAGCCCGCCGCCTTGTCTAGCGACTCGCGGTACTCTGCCCCAGGGTCCGAATCGGCCACGATGCCCCCTCCTACCTGGACGTAGGCTCGCTCGTCGGCCACCAGGATGTTACGAATCGGGATTGACATCAGCATTGACCCTTCGAATCCGATGTAGCCGATTGCGCCACAGTAGATGCTGCGTTGCACCGGTTCGATCTCGTTGATGATCTCCATGGCTCTGATCTTCGGTGCACCCGTCACCGACCCCCCCGGGAAACACGCTTCCAGGACCTCCACAGGCCCAACGCCGGCCCGTGTTCTCCCTGTCACGGTCGATACCATTTGGTAGACGGTCGGATACTCCTCGATGGCGAACAACTCCGGCACAGCAATACTGCCGGGGACGCAGACCCTGCCCAGATCGCTCCGCATCAGGTCCACGATCATGATGTTTTCGGCGCTATCCTTCTCGCTGGCAAGCAACTCCGACGCCACCTTTCGGTTCTCGCTGGCGCTAACGCTCCGCGGGCGGGTTCCCTTCATCGGGCGCGTGCGCAGCAGGCCGTCTTCCAGCTTCAAGAACTCCTCGGGCGACGCGCTCAATACCGAGACCTCGGGGAAGCCCAGGAACGCCGAGAAGGGCGAAGGGTTTACGTGGCGCAGCCGCCGGTACAGTTGCCACGGATCGCCGGTGATATTGGCCTCGAACCGCTGCGAGATGTTTACCTGGTACACGTCTCCCGACGCGATGTAGTCCTTCACGGTCCGGACCGCTCGAACGTAGGCGTCCTTTGTGAAATTGGACGCCACCCGCGAGGCGATCACGGCAGGTCCGGACGTGGATGCTGTTGCGGGCGGCTTGTGTACGCGATCCTCGATCCAGTCCAGCCTACCTCGCGCCCCGGCCTCGCCGCCGTCATGGAGGCCCGTGGCGATGGCCCAGGTCTTGTCGGTGATATCGTCCCGGGCGACGACCCAGTCGTAAAACGCGATGTTCAACTCGGGCAGGTTGAGGTTATCCTCAGCAGCGCTGGGCAACAATTCCAGGTGGTGGGCCAGTTCGTACGCCAGGTACCCGATGACGCCTCCCTGGAATGGCGGTAGTTCTGGGACAGGTGCTGTTTTGTAAAGGCCTAGCAGGTCACGTAGCACGTCGAATGGGCTGCCCTCGACGACTGAAATCTCGCCGCGCTTCTCGACCCAAACCCGCTGGCCCTTGGAGCGGATGACCATGAACGGGTCGGCGGCCAGATATGAGTAGCGGGCCGGTGTGTTGCCGGACTGAGGGCTGTCTAGAAGTACGGGGTATGGCAGGTTGAGGAACGCGGCGAAAATACCGGGCATGTCCAATAAAGTGGAGATCAGCCTGTACTGTGGCGTGTGCACGCTTGCGGCCCTCATTTTCGTCAGGCGGCAGCCGATATCGGCTCGACTGGGAAGAGATCACGCCATGCGTCGAAGCCACAGTCCAGGGCTACCGCCTCGACGCCGAGTTGTTTCATGTATTGCGCCGCACGGGCGCTGGTTGCCTCGTTGCTTTAGGTGCAGTAAGCGACCACCAGCCGGCTGATGGGTTCGTTGGCGGTCCACTCGGTGACGTAATCGGCAGCACCCGCACAAAGTGAGGTATCTGGGCGCCATCAGCGTCGTAGCTCGACCGCGACCGTACGTCCAGCACAATTGGTGGGGTCGGGCCGCGCAGCAGCTCGTTCAGACCGGAGGCGAGCGAGGTCACGATCAGGATGATTGCAATTAGCCCGAAGGCAAGCACGAAACCGGGCACAGATCACTCCTATATAAGTATGCGGACACAACCAGACCGAAGGACTCAATCCCCTCTTGCCAGAAGGGCAACCGCAGCTAGGCCACAAGTTTACCAGAGTGCTGGTGCTGCGCACACTGAGGGGGTGTGGTGAGGCATGCACGGGGAGGTGCTGGACTGTGGCGGGGGATGACCGATGGATTGAGGTTCTTGGGTGGGTGGGATATACCGAGAGCGTAGGGGCGCACGGTGTGCGCTCGTTGTCGTGGAGACGAGGCACTGTCGGTTAGCATATCGAGTCGGGGACCAGAGGTGGGCGCATGCGATGAGCCCCCCAGGAAATAATCTTTACGGTGTAGGGTGGGATGGGGTCCTTATTTCATTCCGGACTTCACTTAAACACAAGTTGAACCGAAATTCTCTCCCTTATACCTTGAAAAAAGAACATTAGTTCTGTATCATGGGAGGCCACCAAGGAGAACACAGAGTGTCCAGGGAACAGGAACAACAACGCTCCTACTGCACCCTACGATCTCCGAGGTGACACACAAAACAATGAAAATCGCCTGCGTACTCATAACCCATCTGCCGATGAAGGCCGAACTGAGACGACGCACAGACCTGCGTGGGAGGCCGGTCCTCGTGACCGAGAGCGTCGGCTCGAAACAGATTGTGCTCGATGCCTCTCCCGAGGCCGTTGGGGCCATAGTGGGCATGCCCTTGCAGGAGGCCATTTCCCGATGCAAGGGCGCTGCTCTACTCCAGGCAGACCTGCCCTACTACCACGGCGTTTTCGACCGGGTCACCGACTCCCTAGGACAGAGGAGCCCCCGGATAGAGAAGGCCGAACTGGGCTGCGTCTTCGTCGGCCTGGATGGGCTGGAGGCCATGTACGGGGGTGCAACCCGGCTGATAACCACCCTCGCCCAGGCGATCCCTCACAGTCTCGGCCCGCGCATTGGAGTGGGGGAGGGGAAGTTCCCGGCCTACATAGCGGCGGTGGCGAGCGGTGCGGGCCGTGCCACGAGGGTGCCGACAGACGTGTCAGGGTTCCTGAAGGATTTTTCCGTAGACCTGCTGCCCATCTCTTGGAACAAGAAGGAACGTCTACACGGTTTCGGGTTGCACACGATAGGCAGTCTGGCGGTGCTGTCAGTCGGCTCCGTACAGGCCCAGCTAGGCACCGAGGGAAAGCTGGCGTGGGAGCTTGCCCATGGCGTGGACCGCAGCCAACTGGTGCCTCGTAGCCGCGAGGAATCGGTGAGCGAATTCCTGATCTTCCCGTCGCCGGCCACGAGCATTCAGGCCATCGTACCGGCTATCGAGATACTGCTGGGCAGGGCCTTTGCCCGGCCTGTGCTGAGGGGCAGGCACATCCGCATGGCGTACATGCAGGGCGGCGTCCTGAACAGGTCACCCTGGACGAAGCGTTTCACTTTTAAGGACGCCATCAACAACAAGGTGAGGGCGCTTTCGGCCCTCAGGGCATCCCTGGAGACGGTGGAGATGCCCGGAGCCCTGGAGGACATGAGGTTGACACTGTCCGGCATCACGGGCGACTCGGGCGTTCAAGCCAGCCTCTTTTCCGATATGCGCAGGCAGGAGCAGCTAAGGGAGACGATGCGACAGCTCAAGGCACGCCTGGGCACGAGGCCGCCAATCTATCTGGTCAGGGATGTGGAGCCATGGTCAAGAATACCGGAAAGGCGCCAGGCGCTGGTGCAATACGACCCCTAAACCTTTCGGTCCCCGTAGTAGTTAAGGAGGACGAGAGTCGCAGGCCCGTCTTCGTTGTGCTGCGCGGACGCAGGTTGGAGATCGCCTCTATCGAGGATGTCTGGGAGATAGACGACGAGTGGTGGAGGCCCGTGCCGGTCCACAGGCTCTACTACCGCACTATCACGACCGAAGGCGCAAGCCTAACGCTCTTTCGAGATGCGCATGCTGGGCGGGGCGGGGCGGGGTACAGTGCTGCGCACGCTAAGTTGGGCGGAT
>JASLXL010000216.1 GCA_030740335.1 SAR202 cluster bacterium
GATGCCGGCGTCGTTCTGCGGGGTTGCCGGGCTCCGTCCGACATACGGCCGGGTAAGCCGATATGGTGCGATGGTGCTGTCGTGGACCCTGGACAAGCTTGGGCCCCTGGGACTGACCGCTGACGATTGCGGGCTGCTCCTTGAGGCAATCGCGGGCCCGGACGCTCTCGACCGGACGGCGGCTGACAGAAAATACCGCTACGAGGTCAACAGTGGGGATCGGTTCAAGCTAGCCGTTCGCAAGGGTGCGACAGACGATGCGGACTACGACGTACGAAAGAATTTCGATCGTGCCGTTCAACACCTGGCGCAGGTGGCCGACATCGACGAGATCACGCTGCCAGACTACCCGTACGAAGCGGTAGCCATGACCATATTTCTTGGTGAGTCGGCCGAGGCCCTGGAGGGGCTGGCTCAGAACGGTGTTATAGCAGGCCTAACGAACCCTGGAAGCCGCCTAGGCCACTTTTCCAAGGCGGCCGTTCTGGCGAAAGACTACCTGAAGGCACTACGTGTTAGAGGGCAGATTGCCAGAGACATCGATCGTTTGCTGAGGCCCTATGACGCACTGATGGTACCGACAACCCAGAGCGTGGCGCTCCCCATTGACGTAGATTTGGAACGCGGGTGGTCGCAGGGGCGGACCGATATCGATGGGGCGGTCGGCAACGCGCTTGGGCTGCCGGCCGTGTCTGTCCCGACCGGGCTCTCGGAGGCTGGCCTGCCCACCTCTATCGAGTTTCTGGGTAATGCATACTCGGAGAACGCATTGCTATCTGTGGCACGCGCCTATCAGGGTCTGACCCGATGGCACGAGGAGCGCCCGCCGGGCGTGACCCTGTAGTAGATAGCCACGATTTCACCGGAGGAACAACAACTTGCAAAAGCCGATAGGGCCGGACCATATCTATGAGTTGAGCGCGGACACGCAGCCCTCGATGTCGCCGGACGGCGCACTTGTGGCCTACGTCAGGTCACAAATAGATCGCGAATCGATGACAGTGCTGTCTTGGATCATGCTCGCCTCCGACCCAGAGGGAGAGACAAGGGCATTCACGCATGGCCGTGCGGATTCCGAACCGCGATTCTCGCCGGATGGGAAGTGGCTGGCCTTTGTCCGCAAGGATAGTGCCGCGCGCAAGCAACTATGGGTTATGCAGGTCGATGGCGGCGAGGCGCGGCAGCTTACCTGCGTTCCTGGAAGGGCAGGGGACTACGCCTGGTCTCCGGATTCCGGACGCATTGCGTACATCTCAGACGTGAAACCTAGCGACCAGAGTGAGGATGTAAGAGTTGCGCGGCGTATACGGTATCGCATCGACGGCAAGGGCTGGAGGGGTGATGCCTTCTATCACCTGTTTGTGGCGGATGTGGAGAGCGGTGAAAGTCGCCAGATCACCGACGGGGATGCGGACTGTGCGAACCCGGTGTGGTCTCCAGAGGGTGACCGAATCGCGTTCATATCGGACCGGAGCGAGGCGCGGGATCGGTCCTGGTTTGCCGAGGTTTACGTGGTGTCGGCGGATGGCGGAGAGGCCGTAGATTGGTCCCAGGGCGTCCATTGCTACAGTCAGGGTTCTGTGGGCGGCGCAATCGCCTGGTCCCCCGACGGCAAACACCTGGCAGTGGCCGGCACGGATGACGACGACCTGGGTGACCCGCGTCAGGGGTGGCTATTCGTCGTCGAGCCCGGACAGCCCCCCGTGAGGCTGACGGATGGTGCGTACACGCCAGTCCTGCCCGCGCCCGACCTACGATGGACCATCGAAGGCGACGTTGTCTTCCTGGGCGAACACCACGGCGAAGGCTTTCTGTGTCGTGTTCCTGCTGTCGGTGGTCCGCTCACCGTGGTAGCCGGAGGTGGTGCCGAGTGGACAGCTCTGTCGTTGGATGCGACGGCGAGCAGGGGCGTCTGTGTTGCTGTGACGCCGGAGTCCTCCGGGGCGCTGTGTCACGTCGATCTCTCCACTGGCCGGGCAACGATGTTTGCCGACGTTAACAAAGGCTACTTCGTAAAACACGCTGTCGCCACCATGGAAAAATTCACAATCCAACGTGATGGCGTTGAGATCGAGTCCCGACTGCTTTTGCCTTCCGAAATGCAACCGCAAAAAAAATACCCTGTGGTAGTGGATATCCATGGAGGTCCGCACGGCCGGTTCCGGGACGCCTTTGATGGCGTACATCAGCTGCTCGCCACGGCCGGATATATTGTGCTGGCGGTGAATCCGCGTGGCTCGTCGTCCTATGGCCCTGATTTCGCTCGGGCGGTGCTTCGGGATTGGGGCGGTGGGGACTATCTAGACATCATGGCCGCACTCGACGAACTGTGCACGAGGGACTACGTCGACACCGACCGTCTGGGTGTTCACGGCTATAGCTACGGCGGCTTCATGGGCTCCTGGATAATTGGCCATGACACACGATTCGCGGCGGCGGTTGTGGGGGCGCCGTGCATCAACCTGGTGAGCATGTACGGCACGTCTGATATCGGCGTCAGCTTCGGCGAGCCCCACTGGGGCGGCACTGCGGTGGACGCCGCACTGTTGGTCGAGCACTCGCCGCTGACCTATGCCGGCAACGTCGAGACACCGGTGCTCCTACTTCATGGCGAGGATGATAATCGCTGCCCCATAGGCCAGAGCGAGGAGTACCTGGTAGCGCTGAAACGGCTCGGAAAAGAGGTCGAGATGGTGCGGTTCCCGGGGTCGTCCCACGGCTTCGTGAAGTCAGGCCCACCCAAGATGCGTGAGGAGTATCTGGTCCGTACCCTGGCATGGTTCGATGAACACCTTGGGGACGGTGGCTAGCGACAGGGGACTAGACTAATGGACAACGTCGGCGAACTTCTGGACCGCTCACTTCAATCAGGGCAGCTTGCCGTCCTGCGGGCTGCTTCCGAGGCTTCCGTCGGCCTGGATATTTCGCTATATCTAGTGGGCGGGACTGTGCGCGATCTGCTCTTGGATCGCGTCTCCATGGACCTGGACATCTCCGTGGAGAACAGCACGCCCGAGCCGCCCGAGCATCTGGCGGGACTCCTCGGCGGTGAGGTCGTGTCGTGGTCGGAGTTCGGCACCGCGAAGCTCGTCGTAGGGGATGTTGAGTTGGATCTGGTGGCTGCCCGGCGTGAGACCTACACAAGCCCGGGCGCGTTGCCAACGGTTTCCACTGGCAACATCGCGGATGATCTGGCCCGCCGTGACTTCTCAATAAACGCCATGGCCATCTCGCTGCACCCTAACGAATGGGGTCACCTGCTTGATCCCCACGGAGGGCGTGCGGACTTGGAGGCTCGTGTGCTCCGAGTCCTACATGATGGCTCATTCACAGATGATGCGACTCGAATTCTACGTGCTGTGCGCTACATGGCCCGTCTCGGGTTGGGGCTGGAGCCCACCACAGCAGGTTTATTGCGACGCGACCTGCACCACATGGACGGCATCTCTGGCGACCGCGTGCGCAATGAGTTTGTGCGGCTGCTGGAAGAGGAGGCAGCACCGCAGGCTCTGGAGCTAGCAAGCGACCTGGGCGTGCTGGCGGCGGTGCACCCCGCGCTGGGCGTCGGCCCCGGAGTACAGGACAGACTGGCTGCGGCTACCGGGACCAGCGACATCGGCGTCCTAGCGCTACTGGCTACGATTACGTACGGCGTGGAGGAGACTTCGGTGCCCGGCCTAGTCCGACGCCTGAACATGGACTCTGAGTGGGCGCAGGTGGTGCGGGACGTGGGGTCTGTGAGGTCTGAAATAGAGATACTGGCATCCCCAGACATCAGGCCGAGTCGCATCCACGCAGCCTTGCGCAGGAGACACCCTGCGGCTATCGAGGGAAGCGCTATCGGGACCGATGACACCACGGCGAGAGCCAACATGGACCGGTACCTGGCGGATCTGCGCCATGTAGCCCCTCTCTTGAACGGCGGCGATATCATGGCACTGGGCTTGCCGGAAGGCCCCTTGGTGGGCGAGGCGCTGGAGGCGCTTTTGAACGCGAAGCTTGACGGGGAGATCTCAACTCGTGGGGACGAAGAGAGGCTTGTTCGGGACAGCTTAGGATTGTAGTGTACCTATCGGGGCGGTTTGTGTGCCTCGATGATGTAGCGGCTGTTCGCGAGTACGATGTGGTCGTCTTTGTAGAGGGCCTGCTCCAGAGCGAGAAGGGTGTTGGTCGGCTTCGAGGTCGAAGCCGGGCACCGTCCATGGGGTCGCCGTCAGCAGATATACCAGGTCGCCTAGTGATCGGCATGCCACCGGGGTATCGTGGGTTTCTGCCCGTTCGATTGCGAGCCCCGCCGCAAGAAACCCTTTTTGGTACCGGTCGAACTTGGGGCCGAAGTCCGTCTGCCTGGGGAAGAAAGCCCGACGCTCTTGCCAGTTATCGTGCCCAACCTGCTGGGTTAGGAAGCTGCCGCCCGGTGAGAGGATCCTGGCGACATCGGCGAGAGGGTAGCTCGTTGTGGCGGTTGAGCACCAGGTCAAAACATGCGTCCGCAAACGGCAGGCTCAGGCCGGAGGCATACACGACCGGTGCGCCGTACGTACGCAGCTCCTGTGACGCGACAGTGGACGTTTCCCGACCATCCCTAAGTTGCGACCGCGAGCTCGTCGTATCCTTCGAGCAGCTCAGGAAACCTCTCGCCCCCGATGGTGCCCATGTCGAGGACGGTTCTCGCGCCTGCCAGAAGGACCTTCGCCTGGTCCATGTAGCTCCACGGCGGTCCCGGGCCGAGGCTGGTCAGCTCGACGTCCAGGGTCCAGCCGGTGATATCGCGTGCCCTTTCGACGTAGGGCCTTAGCTCCGCAAGACGGCGCTTCCGTAAAGTCATTCGAGTCTTAGCCGAGCGACACTTTTGGCGCCAAATTAGGGTCGGTCATCGTCGCCGGATCCAGTATGCGATCAAGATCTTCATCCGACAGGTCGGTCTCGCGGGCTGCGACCTCGCGGATGCTTTCCCCCGTGGCCTGCGCCTTCTTGGCGATGGCTGCTGCGGCGTCGTAGCCGATCACCGGAACCAGCGTCGTCACGATCGCAAGGCCGTTGTGGACCATCTCTGGGCCGCGCTCGGTGGCTGTGATGCCACTAACACATTGGGTGGCTAGGTTCCTGGCGGATGAGGCGAGAATCTCGATGGATTCCAGCAGGTTGTGTGCGGCGACGGGCATCATGACGTTGATCTCGAAGTTACCCGACTGGCCGGCGACTGCGATAGCTGCATCGTTGCCGATCACATGGGCTGCCACCTGGCACACAGACTCCGGTATGACCGGATTGATCTTGCCGGGCATGATGGAGCTGCCTGGCTGCACCTCGGGAAGATTGATCTCACCGATTCCTCCCCGCGGTCCTGAACCGAGCCATCGGAGGTCGTTGGCAATCTTCATGAGGCTGACGGCGATGGTTTTCAGGCTGCCACTGCACTCCACGATAGCGTCCAGGGTGCTCTGCGCCTGGAAGTGGTTGTCCGTTTCGTAGAGGGAGGTTCCGATCATCTCCGTAATTCTGGCGCAAACCCTTAGGGCGAACTCAGGGTGCGTGTTGACACCGGTTCCTACGGCGGTACCTCCCAGTGCGACCTCGGAGAGGCCATTACCGGTGTAGCGAAGCCGTTTGATCGCGCGCTCTACCTGGCCTGCGTACCCCTTGAACTCCTGGCCCAGCCTGATCGGGGTGGCGTCCTGAAGGTGAGTTCTACCGGTCTTCACGACATCCATGAACTCCTCGGCCTTGGCCTCGAACTCGGACTGCAGGAGCGCAAGGGCAGGAGTCAGGTCGCTGGCGAGACCGCTCAAGGCCGCGACATGGATCGCTGTCGGAATCACGTCATTGGAGGACTGGCCGAGGTTCACGTGGTCGTTGGGGTGGACCGGTGTGCGTGAGCCGAGCTCGCCGCCAAGGACCTTGATGGCCTTGTTGGATATGATCTCATTGGCGTTCATATTTGTGGACGTGCCAGAGCCGGTCTGGAAAATGTCGAGCACGAACTGGTCGTCGAGCTTGCCATCGACTACAGCTTGAGCTGCTTCAACGATGGCGTCGGCGAGGTCGGGGTCGAGGAGATTCAGTTCTACGTTGGCCTGGGCGGCCGCCATCTTGATCTGGCCCATGGCGCGGATGAAGGATCGGGGGAATCTGAGATTACTGATTGGGAAGTTCTGAACGGCCCGTTGCGTCTGGGCGCCGTAGTAGGCGTCCGCAGGAACGGGGAGCACGCCCATAGAGTCACTTTCTATTCGCTCAGATTTGCTCGATTCCACAATATCACCTCTCTCTGTACTATGGCCTCATACAAGGTCGTCGGGCTACCGAAAATTATCGGCATGGCAAGATGCTCCGGGCCCACGACATGAGCGACCTGCCTCCCTGCGGCTTGAGGCCCAGGGTCGGCGCCAGGAACTCTACCACTCTTTCAGCTACTGCAATCTCGTGGCCCGCAAGTGTGTGGTCCGCATCTGGGATATCTGCAAATTCTACTGGGGGTTTCATGGCGTCCAACTCCGCCTGGATCTCCACCGATGGTGCGACTTTGTCGAGGCGGCCCACCACAAATAGTTTTGGACGCTCGTCGCGCACGATTGGTGATCTTCGAACGGTCGAGAGTGGCGGTGCTATGGCCACCATACTGCGGATCGACTTCATGCGGCCGATGGCCCCGAGTAAGACGCCAGCTCCGAAAGAGTAACCAGCCACGGCGATCCGTCTCTTGTCTACGCCTGGCAGAGACCCAAGCATGCTGATGGCGGCACGCAGGTCGTCGTCCTCCTTGTCGCCGTTGGCAAACTCTCCCTGACTTTCGCCAACGCCTCGGAAATTGAATCTCAAGGTGGCGATGTCTCTACGGACAAGCGCATGGCAGATGGCCGTTACCACCGGGTTCTCCATGTCTCCGCCGAGCACGGGATGAGGGTGGCAGACGACAACTCCCGGGAATGGGCCGCCCGTGGTATCTGGCACGGCGAAAATCCCGTCGAGGGAGAGTCGCCCGCTGGTATAAAAGCCGACTCTGGATTGACGCATTCCCGATCCTACCGCTATCAGGAGCACGGGTCGCCGCCGCATCCGACGCTCGTGGGTCGGGACCGGGACGTTTGTGGGCGTGCCGAAGCGATGTCTCGTCATCCCACATGGTAGGTGACACTATGGCATTTTACAAGGCTGATTGCTAGAATTGTGCGGCTTCCACCGAACCGCACATCAACAAATCACTCCAGGAGAATACGATGCGAGAAGTGGACTTTCGCTCTGATACCAAGACCCGCCCCAACGCAGCAATGCGCAAGGCGATGGCCGAGGCCGAGGTAGGCGACGACATTGCGGGCGAGGATCCGTCCGTCAACCGACTGGAGGCCATGGCGGCCGAGAGGCTCGGCAAAGAGGCGGCCGTCTATGTGACCTCTGGCACCCAGGGAAATCTGGTGGCGCTCCTAGCCCACTGCCAGCGGGGCGACGAGGTGATACTCGGAGACAAGTCCCACATCGTTAAGGGAGAGGGCGGAGGGCCGATGGTGCTCGGCGGCATTGTGATAACGACCCTGCCGGTCGACAATCGCGGCATGCTCGACCCGGACCAGGTTGACGCTGCGGTCCACACGGACGGCACGAACTACCCGCGCACCAGGCTCGTCGCCCTTGAGAACACCCACAATGCCTCGGGTGGGGTGCCGCTGACCCCGGAGGACATGAAGTCGGTGGCCGACGTCGCCCACGGACACGGCCTCCCGGTCCACGTCGACGGCGCAAGGCTGTTCAATGCGTCGGTGGCCCTGGAGACCCCTGTCTCGGAGCTGGTCAAGGACATCGATTCGGTAACCTTCTGCCTCTCGAAGGGACTCGGTGCGCCGGTGGGTTCGGTACTGTGCGGCAGCAACGAGTTCATAGACGAGGCGCGGCGCTGGCGCAGGATGTTGGGCTCGGGCATGAGGCAGGCTGGGGTAATTGCTGCAGCGGGAATCGTGGCGCTCGATACGATGGTGGACCGATTGGCGGAGGACCACTCGAACGCCCGCAGACTGTCGACTGGCCTCGCTGAGATACCTGGTATCGCCATCGACCCCGACGCGCTGCCGACCAACCTGGTTTTCTTCACGATGAAGTACAGTAACCACGACGAGATAGCCCGCAGGATAATCGATCAAGGCGTACTACTGGGCGCCCGGGGCGGCGGCTACTGCCGCATGGCAACCCACGCCGACATTACCGGCGACGATGTAGAGTATGCTCTCGACGTAATCAGCTCCACCATCACGGAGTACGGGAAGAATTGAGGCTCGAGTCGGGTCCCTCTCCCGTCCGACGGGAGGAGGACTGAGGTGCGGGTATCTTGGATTGCCTGGTTGCCCCATCCACCCTTACCGCTCGCCCCACCAGCGCTTTAGGCGCTCGGCTATTTGGGCTTCGTAGCCGTGGTCGGTGGGGTCGTAGTAGCGGCGGCCTTTCAGGCTCTCGGGTAGGTTCTGCATGGGAGTGAAACTGCCCTCGTGATCGTGGGCGTACTTGTAGCCCTCGCCGTAACCCTCGTCCTTCATCAGGTTCGTCACCGCGTTGCGTAGGTGCTTGGGGACTGGGTCGTTGGGGGAGCGTTGTACATCCTCGATGGCCTTGTTGATGGCCATGTAGGACGCGTTGCTCTTGGGCGCGGTAGCCAGGTACACGGTGGCCTCGGCTAGGAGGATACGGCCCTCTGGCATGCCTATCAGGTGCACTGCCTGCTGCGCCGCCACCGCCATGGTTAGCGCGCGCGGGTCCGCCATCCCGACGTCCTCTGCCGCGAGTATGACCAGTCGCCGTGTGATGAACAGCGGGTCCTCGCCCGCCTCGATCATACGAGCCAGATAGTAGATTGCCGCGTCTGGATCCGAGCCGCGCATCGACTTGATGAATGCCGAGATCGTGTCGTAATGCTGGTCACCAGCCTTGTCGTAGAGGTGGAATCGCTGCGTGGCGTCCTCGATTGTTTGGGCCGTGATATCGCGCGTCCCGTCCTCGTCCGGGTCGGTGGCCAGGACCGCCATCTCAAGGGCGTTCAGGACGGTGCGAGCATCCCCGTTGCTGATCTCGACCAGCCCCCCCATCGTCTCGTCGTCCATCTGCGGCGATAGCCTCCCCAGACCGCGCTCATTGTCTTGTAAGGCGGTGCGCACAATGTCGGTGAGCTGCTCGTTCGAGAGGGGCTGAAGCGTAAACACCCGTGAGCGTGAGAGCAGCGGCGAGTTGATTTCGAACGACGGATTTTCAGTGGTCGCGCCAATTAGGATGACAGTGCCGGATTCGACGTGGGGCAATATCACATCCTGCTGTGCCTTATTGAAGCGGTGCAGTTCGTCGATGAACAGGATCGTGCGCTGCCTTTGCATGCCCAGGCGATCGCGGGCCTCCTTGACTATGCGGCGCAGGTCCGCAACGCCGGAGGCCACGGCACTCACAGGGCTGAAGTAGCTGCGAGTCATGGTGGCGATAAGATTGGCCAATGTCGTCTTGCCGCTGCCAGGCGGACCCCACAATACCATGGACGGTATCTGGTCGGCCTCTATGCTCTTGCGCAGGGCGCGCCCTGATCCGACCAGGTGCTCCTGACCGGCGTACTCATCGAAGTTGCGCGGGCGCATCCTGGCCGCTAGCGGCGCCTCACGCCGCATCTGGCTATCGGCGCTGTGTTCGAAGAGTGTCATGGGGATTTACCGCAGAGAGCGCATAGATAGGATTATGGGGAAGTTAAGAATTGAGAGTGTGGGAGACCGTCTTTAGTAGGGCGTCTTCCTGTCCGGGCAGGACGGTACGTGGGTCTAGCAGCACGCTGTCGTCCTCGATCCGGCCGAGTACCGGGTTGGTGCCGCTCCGCAGCCTTTGTGCATGGGCGTCGGGTCCACCCGTGCGACCGGTTGAGCCCAGGCGCACGAGCCTGCTGTTGAGGACCTCGCCTGGGAGGCTGCCGCCACCGATGGTCGATAGTCCGTCCACAACGTCGCAGCCTTGCCCGATGGACTCGGCCCAACGGTCTGCCGTGGACCCAATGTCGGAGGTCGTACGCGAGATCATCCGCCAGACGGGTATCTCGCTGGTTGCTTCTTCCTTTATGTAATGCATCAGGGTGGCGCTGAGGGCGGATATGCCAGCTTTGTCGATTCGAACCGCCCTTGCCAAGGGATGGTTCGACACGTCAGTCACGAGAGCTTCGTCCCCGATGATGATGCCCGCCTGCGGGCCGCCCAGGAGCTTGTCGCCGGAGAAAAATGCCAGAGACACGCCTGCAGCCATGCTCTCTTGAGGCATCGGTTCGTGGGCAAGCCCGAAGTCGGCGGTGTCCAGGAGGCAGCCGCTCCCCAAATCATGCATTACCGGAACGTTTCGTTCTGCGCCCAGCCGAACAAGTTCTTGGAGGTCGGGCGAATGGGCGAAGCCTGATACCAGGAAGTTACTACTGTGAACGGAGAGTATCGCGCCGGTATTCTCGGTGATCGCGTTTGCATAGTCGCGGGTGTAGGTGCGGTTGGTCGTACCGACCTCGACCAGCGTAGCGCCAGACTGTAGGAGTACGTCAGGAATGCGGAATCCGCCGCCTATTTCGACCGCCTCGCCGCGAGAGACAATCACCTCTTTGTCGGCGGCGACTGCGGCGAGTCCCAGCAGCATGGCAGAGGCGTTATTGTTGACCGCCATAGCCGCTGCAGCGCCCGTTACCTCGCAGACGAGCCGGGAGAGGTGCGCCTGCCGGGAGCCGCGCTTACCCGTTTCCATGTTCAACTCGAGGTCATTGTAACCCGCGGATGTGCGCTCGGCTGCATCCAAGGTGGCACGGCTGAGCGGCGCTCGCCCCAGGTTCGTGTGGAGGATCACGCCTGTGGCGTTGATGACGCCTCCGGGCCATTCCCTCCACCGATCCGAGGTGCGTCGTTCGATGGCTGCGGTGATCTCGGCGAGGGCAGGTACGGGGCCACCAATGCCGATAACCTCGCGGCAGGCGGCCATTTCGGCACGGACTAGGTTTGTCACGGCCCGTCGAGAGTACCGTTTAATCAGCCGCACGATTTGCTCATCGGAGAGGACTCGGTCGACGCTTGGCAGATCCCTGAGCCTGGTGGACACGGACTACTCCTTCGAGGGTGATCGGGCCCATTATACAGCGCCGGAGCGGTTACGTTCTTTCCGGTGCGCTATTGACCCCTGCAGACGGGCGTTGCTATCATGTCAGAGATTTTCGCGACTGGAATGGTGTATGTGAAAGTAGTAGGACTGACAGGTGGAATCGGGGCCGGGAAGACCGAAACGGCCGACATCTTGAGGAAGCTGGGGGCAGAGGTTCTCAGTGCGGACCATCTGGCCCACGAGACCTACCTGCCCGGAACTGCTGGCTGGAGTGAGATCGTTGAAGAGTTTGGTCAGCAGGTCCTGACATCTGGCGGGGAGATCGACAGAAATACTCTGGGCTCGATGGTGTTCCAGAACCTCTCTAAACGTGAACGCCTCAATGCCATCGTCCATCCTCGCACGCGCGAGTTGATCGCAGAGCGTCTGCGGTGGCTACGCGATGAGGGTTGCAGGGTCGCCATTGTCGAGGTAGCGCTCCTGGTTGAGGCCATTCGTATGGATGTTGCCTGGACCAAGCTAATCGACGAAATATGGGTCGTTGCCGCGCCGGAAAACACAGTCGTCGATCGGGCAGTGAGCCGCGGAGGGCTGGATGACGAGGCGGTAAAGGCCCGGGTCCAGGCACAGGCCACCGACGACGAGAGGCGCGAGATCGCCGACGTTGTGATAGAGAATGACGGGAACCTTGAGCTTCTCACGAAGCGAGTCCAGAATCTGTGGTGTGAGCGACTGGCGACCTGATCCTGATTCGCTACCATCGTGTATATAGCGACTACAATCTGAAAAACGAAAAGCGGGTCCAGCGGGACAAATGAAGCGCGCGGAGGCTCCTTTTGAGGCCAGCGCAGCGCTAGGAGCCAGTAGCATCACCACATGACCACACCTACCAAGACCCTATACCGCAGCTACATTATCGAAGAGTACCATCTGACAGAAGAGCCGTACTATGTACCCGTGGGCGACGAGGTAGAACTGTTCGAAGCAGCCTACGAGCAGAAGATACCGGTGCTCTTCAAGGGGCCGACCGGCTGTGGCAAGACCCGATTCGTCGAGTACATGTCGTACCGTTTGGGACAGCCGCTGACCAGGGTGAAGCAGCGGTCCAACGATGGGTCCGTCTCCGCGGACGAGAGCCTGAACATCCCCCTGGTCACGATAGCGTGCCACGAGGACCTGACCGCAAGCGATCTGGTTGGGCGCTACCTGCTCCAGGGTGATAGCACCATCTGGATCGATGGTCCCCTAACCAGGGCGGTCAAGGCTGGAGGTATCTGCTACCTCGACGAGATTGTGGAGGCCCGCAAGGACACCACGGTACTGATCCATCCCCTCACCGACCACCGTCGCATCCTGCCGGTGGAGAAGCGCGGCGAGTTGCTGGAGGCGGCAGAAGGCTTCCTGCTAGTGCTGTCCTACAACCCTGGGTACCAGAGTGCGCTCAAGGACCTGAAGCACAGTACCCGGCAGAGGTTCGTTGCTCTCGAGTTCGACTCTCCGCCCGCCGAAATAGAGGCCCAGATCATCGAGCACGAGGGCGGCGTAGATACGAAGACGGCGGTCCAGCTAGCCAAGCTTGGCGAGAAGGTCCGCAATCTCAGAGAACACGGCCTGGCTGAGGGTGCCAGCACGCGGCTTTTGATCTATGCCGCCAAACTGATCTCCCAGGGCATCAGCCCCAGGCGAGCTTGCCAGGTGGCCATCAACTGGGCGGTGACCGACGACAAGTCGATCCACGGAAGCATCGAAGAGGTCATCGCCTCTATCTTCGAGTAGCGGAATAGGCTTGCGGGCAGTGCGTGTGCCGTCCAGAGCAACGACAGTTTCCTCCTCACGGAGAATCTTCCTCCCCTTGGTGCTCGGATTTATGATATTCCGGAGCAGACTTATAGTATGTGTACCGCTCTCGGTGCGAGCGTAGATGCTCGACTCTCCGATGGCCGCTGTGCGTGAAGCTCTCTCCGTTGTGGACCGACAAGTCGTCTCCGACCCCTCTTTTATCCAGGCCTCCGTCATGGTATTGCTGTACCTTAGAGACGGGGAGTACCACATCCTTCTCAACAAGCGCAGCGACTCGGTCGAAG
This sequence comes from SAR202 cluster bacterium, assembly GCA_030740335.1. The sequence continues at coordinate 13,167 of JASLXL010000216.1, forward strand.
ACCACAAGGGCGAGATGGCGTTTCCGGGTGGCAGAATGGAGCCCACAGACGCATCGCCTGAGGAAGCAGCGCTGCGAGAGACCTTCGAGGAGATGGGAGTGCGTCCAGAGGACGTGGGTGTGCTCGGGCCGCTCGGCGGAGTGACGACCCCCTCCGGATACTTCGTAAACCCATTTGTTGGCACGATACCTGGTGCCTACCACTTTACGTGGAGCGCCAGCGAGGTAGCCGAGGTCGTCGAGGTGCCCCTTTCGACACTCGTCGAAGAGGGGACCGTGCCGATGGAGGTATCGTTTGGCGACGGCCGTACAAGGGAATTTGATGTCTACCTGTACGAAGGGCATGTTATATTTGGAGCCACTGCTAGTATCCTTGGCGACCTGTTGAGGGTTCTAGAGCGAGTTCCAGACGAGGAGGCCCCGTGGAGGAGCGGACGAAGTTGACTGGCGAGCGCATTCGCTCGGCCCTTGGAAAGTACCCGAAGGCCGTATCCCTTCAATTTGACGAGTCGTGGGAGCGCCTGTCTTACGAACTGGACGGGGAGCAACTAGAACGTTGGGCTGAGATCGGGCTGCAGCTTGCCGATCAGACGGTGCGGTCCTGGGAGGCTGCCAACCAGTACTTTCGTGTGAGCCCCAAAGTAGTTGACGTTATGCCATTCAACTACTTCCTCCGCTGGATGGAATGCGGGCGCGACCTGTGTACAGAGGCCCCGAGCCTCGCGGCGTCCTACTTCCAGGCCAGCCCTGGCGCGATGGGTCGCCTTCGGTCACGCCATATCGTCACCTGGGCAGATATGGGCCGAAGCCTATATAAGGGGACATGGAAGTCTAGTACGCTGGCCTGTAAGTTCTTTGAGGCCAGTCCCGATCTGCTTTCCAGCCTCACGGTTCCTGAACTGGAACAGTTCGTCACGTTCCTCGATGGGCTGTCGCGGCGTTCCTACGATATGGCAGTCGAGGTTCTGGCCCTGGGCAAGAAGGTGTTCTCGCTCCTTGGTGACGATAAGGGCATGCTGATTGCCTTCGGATCTTCGATGGCCGACACGAGTTGGCGTAGTGTCAAGGGCCTTTTCGACGCCGCGAACCGGTCTCTGCCAAACATTCGACCCGAGCAGCGCCTGCGATTCCTGGAACTGGCCCGTGGACTCCACCGCGCTGAACTCCAGAACGTGCCCGCAGCCATGGTGGACATGTCCGACGCACTAGGTCGGGTAGATGCGGAACACCACTCAGAAATTTTGGGACTGGCCGAGTCGATGCTGAGCGCCTCCCCGGCCGCGGTGCCTGAATTCGTCAAGAGCAGCCCCGGAGTCCTGGAACGGGTAACCCTGGGGCAATTGGAGAGTTGGCACCGCGTGGGCATGGGTATCCTGGCGGACAATGGCGACGGCGGCCTCGCATACTTCAGGGTCGAGTCGTCGCGGTCGCTTCGGGTCCTCGAATCGCTGTCATCCAGTGTCGAGTTCGCGCGCATTAAGGACTTGATGGAGATGTACTGCCGGGCATTGGCAGGAGCAGACGTTGCACTCGCCGAGTCCGAAGATTTGACCGAGAAAAATATCGGTTGGGTGTCAAAAGAGGCGCCCACCACCGAGGGCACGACCGTGTTTGTGCCATCCATGTCAGACCGCTATTCGACCAAGCCTGAGAATTTTTCGCTGTTCAAGGTCATCTCGACGCACCAGGTCGCACACCTGGAGTTCGGGAGTTTTGAGTTCGAGTATGACAGGCCGTCTACCCTGTTCGAGGACTTGAGGCCCAAATTGGCGGAACAGCCCAAGACGATGTCCATGGCAGAAATAGTCGCTGAGAGTGAAGGCTCCGCTGAGCGTGGCTGGATCACCGACATGCAGAGGTTCTTCGATATCTTCGAGGACCGACGTCTGGCACTCGACATCTTTACTGTCGTCGAGGATTCGAGGCTAGACACTAGAGTAATGATAGAGTACCCGGGCATCAAAACGGGCTATCTTAAGGTGCAGCGGGATGCAGTTCAGGGCCGTCCGCAGGTGAAGTCGTTGCCTGCTCGAGAGGCACTGGTCGAGTTCTTCGTGAGGGTCAGCCTGGGCCAGATGAAAGGCCTGCCGGTGCCCTCTGGTCACAAGGACGCTGCGACCAAAATAGCCAACATAGCCAGACGTGCTCAGGTCTTCGGGGCCCTCGTTGAGGATTCGGCCGAGGCCACGCTGCGGGTGTATGCCATTGTCTCCAAGGTTCCAAACGAGCAGGTTCCCGACGATGATTGGGAGAATCTGGACCTGCCAGATGAGGTTGAGTCGGGTGAGGAAGAATCGGACGAAGGAGCTGTTGAGCAACTCACCCAGGGTTCCGGTGATGGCGAATCCGGAGACGAAGAGGAGTACACGCCCAGCGAAGATGTGGACTACCGGGGCGACTTCAAGCCCGAGTTGGTCCAGATGCTGACCCAGCTTCGTATGCAAGAGGGCGACCAGGGCGCCGAGGCTGGGTCCGAGGCGATCACCCAAGAGATGGTCGAGGAGATGCTCCAGTCCAGCGCGGAAGTGGACACGCCCGACACCGACGGGGCCGGGCAAGAGTCTATGGGGGCCTTCGCGGACAATCTTCTAAAAGAGGCTGGACTTGGCCAGCCTCAGACCCCCGGTATGGGCCAGGGCTCCCTCGTCCATGTCAACGATGAAGGCGGTCCGCTCGACGCGGCCGAGCCCCAGACGTTCGTCTACGACGAATGGGATTTCCGCGCAGCTGACTACAAGCCGGACTGGTGCATCGTTCGACAGAAGACTATGGCTGAGGGAGACGCCGCATACTTCGGCGAGACGTTGCACAACTACGGGCCTCTGGCAAGCCAGATACGGCGTCAGTTCGAGCTGCTTGTGCCTGAGTCATTCCGTAAGGTACGCAGGCTCGAGGATGGCGAGGAGATAGACATCGACGACGTGATCGAGGCGGTGATCGACGCCCGCACCGGGTCCGGGTCTAACGACAAGATTTACTGGAGGCGCAACAAGGTCCAACGCGATGTCGCTGTGGTGTTCCTGCTGGACACGAGCGCCTCTACGGCGGAGGCCATCGAGGAGTCTAAGAAGGTTGCCGACGACTGGGAAGCTCCCGAAGATCCGGTAGAGTACATGGTGTGGTTACGTGGACGTCGTGGTGAAGGCATGCGCCGGTCATACAAACGGATCATCGACCTTGAGAAGGAGGCGGTGGTCCTGCTGATTTATGCCCTGGAGACCACCGGAGATCTCTACGGGATCTACGGATTTTCGGGTTATGGCCGCGAGAACGTGGAGTTCTATACCGTCAAGGAGATCGATGAGGCGATGTCGGAGCGTGTGCAAAGGCGAATTGACCGCATAGCGCCCTTGCATGCCACCAGAATGGGACCGGCCATTCGCCATGCCACGATGAAACTGGAGGCCCAGGACGCGCGGACCAAGCTGTTGTTCCTCATCAGCGACGGTCGGCCCCAGGATAGAGGATACAGCCGCGAAGGAGTCGAGAAGGAGTACGCGGTTCACGACACCAAGATGGCTCTTGACGAGGCGAAAGAGAAGAATATCAACGCCTTTTGCCTGACGGTCGACAAGAATGGTCACGACTACCTCAAGACCATGACCGAGAACATGGGCTATGAGGTTCTGGATGACATTTACGAACTGCCCCAGCGCCTGCTCTACCTCTATCACCGCCTGACAATCTAATCGTCGTTGCGCGTGGTGCTACGCTCGGTCTGCCCGTGTGGCATTCTATTGTCTGGCCCCCGGCAACGGTGTTACGCTTGTTCCTCGAACCTCGCGCGGACTGGATTGGCGCCGCGTTTCTCAAGCTAATATTGATAGTGAGGCATCTCCTTTGCACCTGGTTGTTGACGGATACGGCGCAGACACGGTGAAGCTGCAGGATGAAAAACTGGTCCGTACGTTCCTCGACGAGTACCCGGACGCCATCGGCATGACGAAGATGATTGCGCCCCAGGTCTACACCTACCACGGGCCGGTTGCCGAGGATTGGGGCGTGTCCGGTTTCGTGCTCATCGCCGAAAGCCACATCAGCATCCACACCTTCCCCGATCGGGGCTACGTAAACATCGACATATTCTCCTGCAAGGACTTCAATACGGACGAAGCGCTGGAGGACGTCAAGACGACCTTCGGGTTGCCGGCGGTCAAGGTGTGGCGGATGGATCGTGGGACCGAGTACTCCACACCTTCCGAGGCCCACACCGGGATGGTTCGGGAGCGCTCGTCGATTGTTTCAAGTGGCG
>JASLXL010000217.1 GCA_030740335.1 SAR202 cluster bacterium
TCGACGGGTGCACATTAACATCCACCTCGTCTGGTGGAATCGTTATATGGACCACAGCCAGAGGAAAGCGCCGTTCCATCAGGAATCCCCGGTAGGCCTCTTGAAGTGCATATGTGAGCATCCGGCTCTGAACCCACCGGCCATTGATGAAAATCGTGATGTGGCTGCGGTTCGAGCGGGATGTAGAAGGAGGTCCAATCATGCCTTCAACCAGCACCCTGGCCTCATCTGTGACAGGAGGCGCGGGGTCGATGGCTAGCATCGAATGGGCGACCTGACTTCCATACAAGTCCGAGATAACTTCACGCAAATCGCCGGAACCCACCGTACCGAAGCTTTTTGATCCATCGATGATGAGATTGAATCTGGTCGCAGGGTAGGCCAGTGCGTAACGGGACGTTACCGTCTGAACCCGGGATCCCTCGGCTGCTGGGGTCCTGAGGAATTTGCGCCGTGCCGGGAGACTCTTGAACAGGTTGCGCGAGGTAATCACCGTGCCCGCCGCGGCCCCGATGGGGCCTTTACGAGTCACTACACCACTCGTAAGCTCCGCTCGAGTTCCCTGATCTTCACCCACAGCCCGCGTTACAATTTCGACATTAGAGACCGCCGCGATGCTTGGTAGAGCCTCGCCCCTAAAGCCTAACGTCTCGACCAATTCCAAATCCTCGGCGAGCCTCAGTTTGCTCGTCGCGAACCTCTCGAAAGCCAGATCGACTTCAACAGCAGGGATTCCAGAGCCGTTGTCCACTACCCTAATCTCGTCAATGCCGCCCGCAGCAAGCTCAATCGTGATCTCGGTGGCGCCTGCGTCCAGGGAGTTTTCCAGCAGCTCCTTGACCACCGACGCAGGGCGCTCGATCACCTCTCCGGCCGCAATCTGAGAGGACACAGCGATGGGCAGCAGGCGGATGGACATTTATGCTACCTCCCGTTGGACGCCAGTCTTCGATGCCCGGTATTATATGGCCGCGGAGTTCAGCGGCCTTGGTCTACCGACGCCATCAGTATTCCCTGTACTCGATAGCCGCTTCGAACATTGCAACAATGTTTTCATCTGAAACCTCGGACGGAGCGCCATAAACAAGCGGTGTTCGTACGGCTCGACGGCGTCCTGGGTCTCGTGGTTGAGGGCCGTGACGACCATCTCTCGATGCGTGATTCCTGCCATGATAAACACTCCCTCCCGATCGCCGGTCCAACAACGGATCAGGCGTCGTCGTAGTTACGAGTGCGGGAGCGCTGCCGGTGGATGCCGGATCCTAAATCTGAGTGTAGAGGCACGTCATTGGCACTGTCAAACCCGAACGGCAAGGGGGGGCGAGAGCGATGGTAGTGGCCTGATGCGTTCGGTGGAGCTAAACTGTAATGCGGTCTGGGAGAATTCGCGGACCCGAAATATCCAGGAGGTATCCCCATGCCAGAGTTTCCAACACTACTTGACGTGATTGCGGCCAGGGAGCGCATCTCGCCGCACCTGAACCGCACCCCGCTTCATCACTACCGAGCCCTTGACGAACTCGTCGGTGCAGAGGTGTGGGTCAAACACGAGAACCACCACGTTATGGGTGCGTTCAAGATTCGCGGCGCCCTCAATGTTATTGCTCAGCTCAGCGACGAGGAGAAGTCCGCTGGAGTGGTCGCTGCGTCCACGGGCAACTTCGGGCAGGGTTTGGCATATGCCGCCGGCATCTTCGGTGTCGATTCTATTGTAGTTGTACCGGAGGGATCGAATACCGGCAAGGTCGAGTCGATGAGACGGCTCGGAGCGCGGATCGTCTTTCATGGCAGTGAGTTCGATGAGGCCAGCGAGTATGCCGACCGGCTCGCGAAGCAGGAGGGCTGCCGATACATTCACTCCGCCAACGAAGCAGGACTTGTACCGGGTACCGGGACCTATACGCTTGAGATAATGGAAGATCTGCCGGACGTCGACGTTATTATCGTCCCGATTGGTGGCGGAAGCGGCGCATGCGGCGCATGTATCGTCTCCAAGGCACTGAATCCCAAAGTCCAGGTCATCGGCGTGCAGTCCGACGCTGCACCAGCCCAGTACCTGTCATGGAAAGCGGGTCGAGTGGTCGAGGCGCCGATGGAGACCAAAGCCGAGGGTCTGGCGACAGGCTTGGGCTATGCAGACACGCTAAAGATCATGACTGAACTACTCGATGACTTCATCCTGGTTTCCGAAGAGGAACTCGATGCGGCGGTCGTAAACCACCTGATCTACACCCACAACCTCACGGAACACGCCGGAGCGGCGTCTCTCGCGGCGGCGGTTAGCATAAAGGATCGGCTCGTAGGGAAGAAGGTCGCACTCATTGTTAGCGGCGGTAACATCACCGTAGACCAACTTAAATCTGCCCTAGCCAGAAATTCCAGCAACGGCTCATCCTAGGTCGTGGAGACAGGTGTTTTGGCACAAAATTCCGTGGCTTCGTGACGTTGCATAGGGTCAGCGAACAAGGGCGTTTACGGTGGGTTGTTCCGCCCATTGTGACCCTGTCGAACCATCGCTCGCAGATGCACTCAGGGCACCCGTTTACGCACCGTCTGAATCTTCGCCCGCGATCAACTCCAACAGCTTGCGGTTGATCTTGCGTGGGGTCGTCGGTCCCCGGTAGATCAGTGCTGTGTACATCTGAACTGTTGTGGCTCCGGCCCGCAGAGCCTCCCACGCGTCTTCACCTGAAAATATCCCCCCGCAGGCGTTGATGGCCACATTGGGCCCGATCTCCCTACGGATATCTCGTACCATCCGCACCATATCTGAATAAACGGCACGGCCACTGAGCCCGCCACTACCCATGGCCAGGCGAGCGTTCTCGGTCGGCCTGGAGTTGGCCACGGTCAATGCGTCCACCCCTGCGTCCACACATGCTCGCGCCAGAGACAGCGCATGCTCAATTGCGTCGTCTCCACCAGTCCCGGACGCGGGGTATGGCGGCAACTTCACTATCAATGGCTTACTTCGGCCATCACTCACCCGCTGGACGAGATCAGAAAGTGCGCTGGGCTCATGGAACACCCGTAGACCGATTGTGTTGGGCGAGCTGATATTCACTTCGATGGCGTCTACCAGAGGCTCTAGGCGTCGGCGGCACGCCAGAACCTCTTCGACCGTCGTACCAGCTATCGACACTATGACTGGCGTGCCCGCCGTCGCGTGACCCGCCTTTTCCAGCCGACGTGCCACGGCCTCAAGACCCTCGCCGGGGAATCCGAGGGCGTTCATGAGTGACTCGTGCTTAGGATAGCGGAGCAGACGAGGTTTCGGGTTTCCTGGTCGAGGCTGCTCGGTCACCGTGCCCCCGACCAGATATCCGAAGCCCCACTGCGACAGCGACCCAAGAGCCCGGCAGTCCTTGTCGAAACCGGCTGCGAGCCCCAACGGGTTCTTCAACCGCATGCCGCACCAGTCTACTTCGAGGCTCGGATCGTCGACCCTCAGCAGGGGGGACAAGGCCTGCCACGGAGCGACAGGTCGCAGAAATGCATCTGCGATTTTCTGGGCCGCCTCAGGAGGCAACATGAATAACATTGGTCGCAGTAGGTGTCTGTACATGTATGATCCTAACTTGCCTCCGAATTATATCAGTCGCCAAAGATAGATCCGTCGACCACGGGTGTTTGATCTTCTACCCCGCGGCTAGCGTATAATGACCAGACGATCCATTAGAGGAGTATCTGGCAAGAGATGGATGTCGTCTTCGACAGGGGCAGCGCCAAGCAGCCCAAAGGTCACGCCCTCCTGTATTTCAGGAGCAATGTCGACGCCGCTGAGATATGGGTGACTTATGTAGTTATACTCCCGGTATCCGTCGACGTGAGCAAGTACGTGCCCCCGTTCCTGATAGACCAGGTCGCTCACATGGGACCTAAGGACCTCTCCGCCTTCGCTTTCCCACCTGCGCCGGAGAGGCTAGGCAGCTACGATGATCTGGAGAGCCTGGCTGCAGCCCGAGACGATGACATCCTGTCGGCGGGCTCCATCAACCCCGCTGACGTCTCGGCGATGATGATGGCAATTAGCGAAGCTGTTGAGTGGTATTCGGGTATCTACGGAGAGATCGTAGGCTTAATCACGGACGAGGAGGAAATCGAGCCCGCTGCCGATGAAGTCGACGCCGATCTAGGTATCAACGAGGTTCTATACGGGCTGATGAGTGGCGTCGACAAGTTAGGGGAGTTGGCCAAGCTCGTGGGTACTCTAAAATTTGCCGTCGAGGGTGCTGACGAATCTCAGACAAGAGAGGCCGAGGAGGAGATGCGCCTCCTCGCAGGTCACCTGCCTGAAAACCACTACGTCCCCAAGTTGATTCAGGCCGTAAAATCTACCGACAGCCTCAGTGCCCGTCTTGCCGACCTCTACCTCAAACGCTGCTTCCACCTGGTCCAGGAGGACTACTTCGGCCTTGCCCAGATCGAGGAGGAGTTGAAACTCCTGGGCGCGGAACACCAAGAGTAGCCACTTCGTCCCAGCCATCGCAGGGCGAAAAAGGAATTTCTCGGAACCCTGAAGACTAATATGACCTAGATCTGTGAAACCCTTCGTCAACCACCCAGTTCCCCTAGGCGCTCACCCTAGGTATGAACTGCGGCGGTCGCTGCATCAGCGTAATCTCTGAGTCGCGTCCCAACTCCCCCTGAGCTGCATCCAGCGCCTCTTCCACCGTCGCGAAGGGCGTGAATCCGCACCGTTTCACCGCATCGAAGTTCCTCACACCTGCAAAGTAGATGCCTGACAGATATTGTCTGGGTACCGCAGTGCTGTTCCACATGAAAAACGGATGGGAGCCGTGGTAGGCATTGGCGCGCCTGTAGCCGTAGACGTATTCTGGTCGGTGGGCAAAATCTTCGACATGGTTCTCCCACAGCCAGTAGGCGTCGCGCTCCTGCGCCAGCAACCGCTCATAAAACTCGATATATGGGGCAAACCGACGCTCGTCGAACTTCTCCTCAAAGGGGTGAGTAAGGATGGCGATGCCGCCCTTCCGCACCAGAGGCATGCCCTGAAACTGCATCACTGTGGTAGCCATGGCGGAGTTTGCGACCAGTATCGGATTGATCTGGGAAAATTTCGAATAGCACTCCGCGTCCGAAATCCCGGCGACGAGTATGTCTGCCTGCCCCTGTACATCCACGACGAGCTGCTCCTCGATGGCCGCCAGCGTGCAAGGGTGTACCTCCGTGGGGTGCCCGGCAAACACCGCGATCAAATCCTTGTTTGGATGAGCGTTGTCATAAACGCTCTCGATGGTGAATACCCTGCGCCCCTTCTTCTCCAGTGCGGCCTGTATTAGAACGCCCTGTTCCCACACCAGCTTTTTGAAGGACGAACTTTTGGGGTCGTCGACCGACTGGCCCGACGCCGATGGCCACGGGCGATGGTGGTGTCGGATGCTGCGGAACGTGCCAAGGCCCACAGCGGTCGACTTCCAGCCTCCGTTGAAGGGTGCCCACATCGTATTGAGATAAATGAACAGGTCGGAATCGACGACCGCGCGATTGACTTCTACGTCGAATCCCCGGTCGGTGTAACCCAGGTGGACCAGCTGTTCCGGATCCTCCGCATCGTGGCAATAGAGCTGGTTGTATCCGAACTGCAGTACCAGCTTCCGGCCCAGGAAAGTCTCCATCTCCGTGCGGCTCAGTTTGCGGTGCAGCCCCTGGGCGCAAAGCAGCGTGATGTCCCCCAGTGCAACGCCCGCCTTCCGAAGCTCCTCTACGATGACCTCTATGGCCACCTGCCGCAGATCCTCTCGCTTCGTCTGAAAGTACGACCCGCTGGCGTCGTCGAAGGCGATGGTCACTTTGGCGCGAGGGCCCACCAGCTTATGCAAGGGCTCATGGGCGATAGGTGACGCGATGGCATCGCGGACGGCCTGTGCAATGTCCGGCACCGCATTCATCGGCGGCTTCGCAACCACCGTCCGGGTCTGCTCAGGGACCTGCACCGGGAGGTACCAGTCTCCGTATGCGACGTTTTCCGTACGTGTGGCAGTCATGTTGTCGGCATTATACAGGACAAAGGGCTGGCGCCATGCGCTACTGGGCCAAAGGTACCATTGGCTTTCTGTTCGCGTACCGGTACACATAGATAGGAGGTGCGATAATGGGGCGTCGTTGACCTCACCTCACCAACCCTTCACAGGCGTATCAGGAGCACCTGAACATTGAGATCACCCAAAGTCCTGGGTCTCGTAGAGGTCCTAATTTGGCGTCATCCTGCTGGCGGACTGCGGAGGAGAG
>JASLXL010000218.1 GCA_030740335.1 SAR202 cluster bacterium
CAGACGGGTCGAAGCAGATCCCGCTGTTTATGACGACGAAGTGGACGCCCTCGTGGTCGAAGGAGTAGGTGTCGTCCCCGAACCGTTCGCGATACAGCGCCAGCAGCGCCGGTGTTGGCGTGATACCGACATCGCAGTTTCCGGGTGCAAGGCGAAGCGGGATGTCGTCGCGGAGCATACCGCTGATGCGCCGTAGTTCGTTAACTTGCGCCTGGTCGTGAGGATCCTGGACCAGGTCACCGGTGATTACGACGAAGGCGGGTTTGAGCCGATTGGCAGCCGAGATTGCTTTCTCGTAGCGTACGGTCTCGTATTCAAATCCCTTGAGAGTGGACGATGAGTCTCTCCGCTTGCTGATAGAGGCGAATAGGCCTAGCTGAGGGTCGGACATCTGTATAAAGAAGAATGCCACCATAGGCCTCCTCACGGGATTACTACAAGGGACCAATCTGTTTGACCTGATCCAGGCCGTATCCTATCATCGAACGATGATCACAGAAACAAAAGATACAGCCGAGTTTAGCCGAAAGACAACCCTCGAAGGCGGGATGCGCGTGCTCACCAGCAACATCCCTCACGCGCGGTCCGTGAGCGTCAGCATATTCGCAGGCGTGGGGTCGAGGTACGAGCCGTTGGAGCTGGCCGGCATATCCCACGTCGTGGAGCATCTTCTGTTCAAGGGTACCGATCGGCGCCCTGCCCCTGAACAGATCAGCGGCACCGTTGAGGGTGTGGGCGGGTACATGAACGCCGGCACTGAGCAGGAGTTGACGGTGTACTGGTGCAAGGTAGCTCTACAGTACATGGGTGACGTACTGGACCTGCTATTCGACATGGTGCGCAACTCGCTCGTCGATCCGAAAGAGGTGAAGCGCGAGAAGCTCGTCGTCGTCGAAGAACTGAACATGATCAACGACTTCCCCAACCAGAAGGTCGAGGCCATCATCGATGAGATGTTGTGGCCGGACCATCCCCTGGGACGCGACATTGGTGGGACAAAGGACTCGGTCATGGCGATGACCCGCGAGACCGTGTTGGGTCACCTGGAGCAGTACTACTCTCTTACGAACATGGTCGTCAGCGTGGCCGGCAACGTCGACCACGACGAGGTGGTCGAGCAGGTGGCGTCGATGTGCGAGGGCTGGGTGTCGGTCGATATTCCGAGCTGGACGCCTTTCATCAATGAGCAGGACTCACCACAGTTTGGGATGGAAACTCGCAAGACCGAGCAGTCGCACCTAGCGATCGCACTGCCCGGCGTGTCGAGTACTCACCCGGACCGCTATGCCCTCGACCTGCTGAGCGTGGTGCTAGGGGAGGGGATGAGCAGCCGCCTGTTCGTCGAGGTGCGGGAGAAGCGTGGGTTGGCCTACGATATCCACAGCGCAACGGGCCACTTCCTGGACTGCGGAGTACTGTCCATAGGCGCTGGAGTGGATCCGAAGCGCGTTCACGAGGCTGTCGAGACTATTTTGTCCGAGGTCGCGCGACTGCGGGAGGGCGTGCCAGAAGAGGAACTGGAGAAGGCCAAGCGCCTGAGTACAGGGACGATGCTGCTGCGGATGGAGGACACAAGGTCCGTGTCGAGTTGGATGGGTGGTCAGGAACTGCTGCTGGGCAATGTCCTGGGGGTCGACGAGGTGGTTGAGAGCATCGAGGCCGTAACGACTGACGACCTGAAGAGAGTCGCCGGGGGTCTGCTGGTCACCGAAAAGCTAAATATGGCCGTGGTAGGGCCGTCGCGCGGCGCCGCACGCTTCCAGCGCCTGCTGAAGTTGTAGGAGCCACACCTTCATCCAGAGCGAAGTGAAACCGTCCGGCAGGTCGGCGAGTGCCCCTTCTGTTTCCCGTTGAGACTCTTCGATCCTCTCTAGCCGGAAACTCGCCGAAATGGCCGCGTTCATGATCTCGGCTAGTGTGTGGTGGAACTCTACAGTTGGCTTGCTCTGCCCCCACCCGCCATGCTGGCGAGCAAGTTTGATTCCGTCGAATTCCCTGTGGTCAGGAGCTAGATCGTTGTAGTTCCGCTGAGGGACAATGCGCCCATCTATGTCTTCCAAACAATACGTCACGGGATGCCACGCATCTATCAGCAGCTTCCAGACCGGACGAAGCACCCGGTATCAGTTCTCGCAGGCCAGGTGGACATCCTCAGATCACATTAGGTAGCTGGCATACACGATGTCGAAGCTCTTCTCAGCGATCGAATCCAGGGTCTGGGAGTCGGTGACCTAACAAGGTCACCGACAGACCGATGAACTCGGCGTTCTCCCGTGCGATCTCGATGGCTACGGGGCTGATATCACAGGCCGTCACATCGCGGCGCCCAGGTTCGCCTAGAAAAAGGCCTGTGTCGCGTCACAGGCGCAGCAGATGTCCAGCAGTTTCTGTCTCCGCCAACGTCTCCCACGATTTCGGTCACCATGGGGTTCAATATCATGGCTCCCTCCGCGAAATCCTTGTGGAAATCGGGGTTTACTTGCAGAGGGAATTCCATGTAGTCGGGATCGTAGGCATCCCATGCACTGCGTACCAACTCCAGCCTGTCGAACTTGTCGTTCATTCGGTTGCTACGTCGTTGGTGTTTCTCACCAGGTACTGGCGACACCCTCGTCCAGCTCAATGTCCAGCGTCGCGATGACGCGGGCCAGCATGGAGTAGTAGCCGATGATCACGATCAACTCGACTGTGCCGGCCGGCCCGAGCAGGTGCTCGATTGCCTGGTGGGTCCGGTCGGTGAGGGCGGTGCCTCGGGTTAGCTCCTTCGCAGCCTGGACGAAGACTCCTTCTTTGGGTGGCAGACCCATCGGCGCTTTGCCCCTTCGGACGGACTCGATGACCGCGTCGCGGACCCCGGCCTCTCTGGCCGCCGGCTCGTGGTGGGCCCACTCGTACTCGGCCCCCAGCTCCCGGGCTGTCGCCAGGATCGCCGTTTCACGCACAGCCGGGTCGAGCTTGGAGTTGTAGCGGATATACTCTCCCAGGCCCGCCACGGCACTGGCTGTGTCGGGGCTGTTCAGGAGTGCACGGAAGACGTTTAGGGCCCTGCCGCGGGTTCCGGCGATCTTGTCAAACACCTGCTGTCCTACTTCTGACAGGTCCTCTCTCGACTTCAGGGGTACTTTTGCCAATGAATGGCTCCTTTCAATATGGAGACCGGGAATTAATGGATGAGACTTCCCGTATGGGGAATCTATTTGAAGTGGTCCCAGCCTCCACGACCAACTGAAATTTTGTCGCCGTCGCCGTTCAAGACTCGAACACCGCTGCCCTCGCGCACCTGGCCAATCGAGGTCACTGTTGCGTCTAACTTCCTCGCGGCCTCCGCCACCGTCTCGGCCGGGGCCGCGAACGCCAGCTCGTAATCCTCGCCGCCCGACAGGGCCAGATCGAGCCAGTCGTCGGGAAATGCGCGCTTTAGCCGGTCGTCAACCGGGACCTGGTCGGTCCGCAGGTCGGCGCCCACGCCGCTGGCTGCGCAAAACTTGCCGAGGTCATCCACGAGGCCGTCACTGATATCGATTGCAGCCGATACCCCTATAGCCCTCAAGGCGTAGCCTTCGGACACCCTCGGCGAAGGACGGTTGTGGGCATTGCGCAGGAACGCTTCAGACTTGCCGTCTGCGACAAGGCCCTCTCTAAGGCTCCGCAGCCCGCCCGAGGACGACCCGAGTCTCCCAGTTACCGCAATGATATCGCCCGGCTTGGCCGCATCGCGGGTCAGGAGTGGTCCTTCGCCACCCGCGCTTCCGGTCATGGCCACCGTGACGAAGAACGTGGTGGAGCGGACGACATCGCCGCCGACAACCGCGCCGCCATTCTCTGCACAGGCAGAAGCTATGCCACGGTACATCTGCTCCAGACCCTTGATGGGCAGGTCGTCGCGAAGGCCGAGGCTTACGACGGCGTACATTGGTATGCAGCCCATGGCTGCGACGTCGCTCTGGTTGGTGGACATCAGCTTCCAGCCCAGGGCCTCCCAGCCCGTCCAGTCCAGGGAGAAATGCACCCCTTCGACCATCGTGTCGGTGGTGAGGACCGTAGCTGAGTCGGAGCCCCGCCAGGCAGCCGCGTCATCACCAATCGAGAGTAAAAGGTCGCCGCTTGCCGTTGGGTTGTGCTCAGCACCCAAAGCGCTGGCCAGTAGGCCTATGAGTTGGAACTCGCCAAGGTCCTTTACAAACAATTTACGTGGACTCATAGTGGTGCCTCACCACGCCTAGATCAGTCGCTGTTCGCATTGCACATCATGAAGGATTGACGGTGGTAAACTTCTCGGCGACGGTCGCTGCCCGGTCGAAAAGCCCGCGAGGGCCGTATACTGCGGCGAAACGGGTGCATCCATTGTTGCTCCGGCATGGTACCATATGCTATATTCAGTAGTGGTTTTCGATTGGTTGAACGGTAAACGAAACGAGGGGTCGAGGCATACCTAAAGAATATCGGGTAAACGCACGAATACGCATCCCAGAGGTTAGGCTCGTGGACGAGGACGGCAAGCAGCTTGGGGTGATGCCCACACGCTCGGCCATCGATCTTGCTGAAGAGCGAGGCTTGGACTTGGTGGAGGTTGCGCCCGCGGCCCGCCCGCCCGTGTGCCGGATTATGGACTACGGGAAGTTCAAGTACGAGGCCACTCGTCGGGAACGTGATGCTCGTAAGGAGAACAAGGCCCGCGGAGCGAACAACGAGCTGCGAGAGGTTAGGTTCAAGACTCGTATCGGGGAGCACGACCGAAACGCCAAGACCCGGCTTGTCAGGCGGCTGCTGGATCAGGGGGCGAAGGTTAAGGTAAGCGTTATGTTTCGGGGCCGGGAGATCACCCACCCCGATGTTGGGATGAAGGTCTTGAAGCTCGTAGCGGAGGACCTGAAAGAAGACGCGCGCATGGAAAAGAATCCGTCCTTCGAGGGACGCTTTTTGACCATGACGCTGACCCCAAACCCGTCGGCGAAGAAGAAGGAGCCCACAGTTGCCGAAGCTTAAGACACACAAGGGCGCAGCAGCTCGATTTCGGGTGACCGGAACCGGCAAGGTTCGCCGCATGAAGCGTCACCAGAGCCACCTGCGACGCAAAAAGCCCAAGAGCGTTAGGCGGCTCTACAAGAAGGTCCTAGAAGTGAGCAAGGGCACCGAGGGTCATCTCAAAAAGCTGCTGCCCTACGGCCCGCCCAGATAGTTCCGCATACCCTGACGAATTTCACCGATCACTAGGAGACGACCGTGACTAGAGTTGCAACAGGCATCGTCCGGAGACGGCGTCACAAAAAGCTCCTGAAGCAGACCAGGGGCCACAAGGGAGTCAGGCGCACGCTGTATAGGCGTGCCCACGAGTCGCTTATCCACGCTTTGCAGTACTCGTATGCTCATCGAAAGAAGAAGAAGGGCGACATGCGGCGTCTGTGGACCATTCGCATAAATGCTGGCGCACGGGCTAACGATTTTACGTACAGCAAGCTAGTCCACGGACTGAAGCTGGGCGGCATTGAGGTCGACCGCAAGATGCTCGCCGACCTGGCCGTTCGGGACCCGGATGTCTTTGCAGAGGTGGTGAACAAGGCAAAAGAGTATCTGGAAGCCGCTGCCTGAGACCACGTCGACTAGGTTAAAACACACTCGGAGCAAGTCCCCGGCTAGAGGGACTCGCTCCGAGTGTGTTTTGGAGTGCTGAGTTGCAAAATTACCGTCTTTCGCCATGTAAGACTCCCTTCCCTGCAAAAGAAAAGGGAGTAACATGTATCGCAGAACACCCGGTGAATTCCGGGAGAAGCAGTAGAGGCCTGTCGGCATGCCCCTCCCGTCCCAAACACGGCCCGTGCTGCGCCTGGGCTTCTTGGCCTCCCACGGTGGCAGTAACATGCAGGCCATTCTAGACGCTTGCAAGGATGGCCGTCTGACGGCTGAGCCGGAGGTTGTTATTAGCAATAACTCCGGCTCCCACGCGCTTGAGCGGGCGCGGCGTGCGGGAGTCCCCGCGTATCACCTCAGCGGCAAGACACACCCCAAATTAGATGACCTGGACGCAGCCATCCTAGATGTGCTCCATCGGCACGAGGTCAACCTGGTCATCCTGGCCGGATACATGCGACTACTTGGCCCGAAGACGATCGCTACCTACCAACGCAGGATATTGAATATCCATCCGGCCCTGCTGCCGAGCTTCGGCGGAAAGGGCTTCTACGGCCCCGCCGTTCACGAAGCCGTACTAGCTGCTGGTGACAGCGTAACGGGTGTTACCATACATGTTGTCGATGAGAAGTTCGACCGCGGCCCCATCCTGGCGCAGGTCACAGTGCCGGTCGAGAAAAACGACACCACGGAGTCGCTGGCTGGCAGAGTCCTAGCACAGGAGCACCTGCTATTCGTCGAGACCCTGCAGCAGATCGAGAGAGGCGAGCTAGAGTTGCCCTGAGTGGTCCTCACTCTTGCCGAGGTCGATCGCCCAGAGGCGGGATCATATCGAGTTGGTGATGCACGCAGGCTTGCGTCACCAACGTACGTTTCGCACGCATCACAGTCGAGTCGGCCATCTGAGGTTGGGCGGTGTGCAGCTGTAGATGCAGGCCTGTGATCCGCGTTCCCTGTCTTGTGAGGGACAGCCAATGAACCCCATAAACATAGGCACCATACGCCAGCTCTTCCTGGACGAGCACGTCGTCGACCGGATGGAGGACGTCCACCGTCAGTTCCACCGACCCGTTCGGCATCCGGCGAACCCCATCATTGAGTCCGACCAGAGGTGGGAGCACGGCGGCGGGGTCTATCTCTACGGTGGTACGATCATGTACGATCGAGAGGCGCGCCAATTCAAGATGTGGTATCGCGCATCTTCACCCCTGCTGAGGACCGAAGGTAGGGGATTCGACGTGGCGGAGGGTGGGTACAAGGCGTGTTATGCCGTCTCCGATGATGGCATCCACTGGCACAAACCCGACCTGGGCCTGACAGAATTTGCCGGCTCGACCTCCAACAATCTGCTTCCCCCATCGAAAGATGGCAAGGGATTTATCCGCCGTCCGAACCTGATCAAGGACTACAAGGACTCCGATCCCGGCCGCCGCTACAAGATGGTCTACATGGACAACATCGATGGCCAATGGGGCCTGTCGAAGGGTTTTTCACACGATGGCATATTGTGGGAGATGAATGTCGGGCAGTCCCATCGTTTCGAGAAGCCCATCGCCCCCAATGGGGTGTTGTTTGGATGGGACGCCGGTAACGAGGAGTTCGTCCACTACCATCGTAAGACTGGCCGAGTCCGCGCCGATGTCGACGGCAGGTTCGTGAGAACCAAGTCTGCGGTCATGCGAACCTCCAGCCCCGACTTCGAGACCTGGGGCGGGACACATGAGGTGCTCACACGTGG
Source organism: SAR202 cluster bacterium (assembly GCA_030740335.1). The sequence continues at coordinate 7,367 of JASLXL010000218.1, forward strand.
CGAGGATGACCCGCCCGGCTGGAGTCCCAGCCACGGCATAGACCTGGCTGGCGTGCAGCTCACAGAGAGCCTATACATAGGCTTTGTTGACACCGTAACTTGCCACTTCGTCGATGATGTGCCAGCCGATGCCTGGGAGGGTGTTCATAGTCGGGAGTTCGGAGAGTACCGTACCGAGCTGATGGTAAGCCGCGACGGGCAGAAGTGGGACAGAGTCGCGCCGATGTGGGAGTTCATGCGTCGCGGGTTATGGGGCACATGGGACCGAGACCACGTCGGTGTCGCGAAGCCCATCGTGCACGATGACCAGATTCTGCTCTACTACCTTGGCAGCAACATCCCGCTGGCGGCTAACCTGCCCGACCATCCACAGTTCCCCATTCTGAACACGATCGTGGACGGCCAGCGTATGGGCCACGCGATCGGGCTGGCGACGATGCGGCTGGATGGATTTGTCTCGATGGACGGCTATGATACTCCCGGGACTTTGACCACCAGACTCCTCTCATCAAACGGCGACCGCCTCGTCGTAAACGCTCGTGTGCCGGAGCCCGCCTTCGATGCGCAGGCTCCGAGGTCCCACGGGAGCCTGCGGGCAGAGGTGCTTGACATTCGGGGCCACACAATCGAGGGCTACTCGATAGACGACTGTGACCCGTTTACGGGTGACGATCTGCGGCACATTGTCACGTGGAAAGGACGCACTGAGCTTCCACGCCTTGAAGGCAACGCCTTTGGGCTCCGATTCCACCTGAGGAATGCGGCACTCTACTCGTTTCAGATCCCGGATCGTGATCCACGACCTGAAGATGTGGAATTGGCGGAGCCCGGTAGTCGGGGCGCGCCTTAGTTAGGCGTACATCTCGCGTAGGCGGCGAGCCGCCTCTGCCTCGTTCTTCAGTTTTGCGTATGCCTCATCCAGCGGGGCGTATGCCTCTTTCCCAGGTGAAAATCCGCAGTCCGGATTCAGGCTGATCCGCTCAGGATCCACGTACTTCATGGCCTCCTCGACACGGGCCACTATCTGCTTCGGGGTGTCGATTCCCGCGAACCGGCACTCAACAGACCCCAACCCGATGAGCGAGTCCTCCGGCATCTCCTTGAGGATTGCGACATCCCCGGCGGCTGGTATTGAGAACTCCATGACGTACTGGTCGACCTTGATCTTTTTCAGAGTATCAACGATGGGCTCGTAGCCGCCCTCGGCCCCCCATCCACCACGGCCCCAGTTGCGCCTGCACAGGTGCATGGCCAGTCTTATACCGTCCACCCCGTCAATCACCTCGTTGATCTTTGCTGCGGCAAGGTCCATCTCATACTGCGGATCGTCGAACTCGGCCCGGTTCTTCGGGTCCACCAGGACACATAGGTGGGGCTCGTCAATCTGCACAACCGAGACACCTGTGTCCCGCAGTGCCACTAGCTCGTCGTGGAGGATCGGTACAAGCGCGTTGATGAATGAATCACGCGTCGGATACGCCATGGACGACCACTCCTTCTCCCACAGCCGCACCCCCAACAGATAGGGCGATGGCAGACAGACCTTGGTCATGCGGTCCGTCGCCCCCACCAGAAAGCGCGCCTCGTCGGCCACCAGCCCAGGCCTGACGACCTCCATTGGCTCGGTGATGGTGATACCCCATCGATGCGGGCTCTCACGGTGGTCCGGCGAGAATCCACTAGCCACATCGGCGATGATGTGGGTATAGGCATGCCGACGCCACTCCCCGTCAGAGACCTGGTCCAGGCCGGCCGTTTCTTGTAGGGCGATCGCGTAGTTGACCGCGGCGTTCACCTGTGACGATCTTGAGGCGTCCGCCGACTTCTCGCCAGGGTCGTCTGGCAGCATGTCTATCACCGCCTGTGGGCGCGGCAGACTTCCGACGACCCCCGATGAGAACGGGATGTCCTTCTGGTAGGTGGCGCTCATAGTAGAACTCCTTGTCCAGCAAATGATATCGGGTTCTTTCTCCCTCACGGGGAGAAGGCGAGGATGAGGGGGATGTTACCCCGTGGCAAGCCGCTCGTCCACCTGTGCTCGCGTCGGCAGATTCGATGTTCCCTGAGCTTCCACCGCGAAGCTAGCGACACAGCTAGCGAAGGTGGCGGCCCTCACAGTATGTCCTGTCTCGAGGAGCATCAGAGCAAACGCTGCGGCAAACACGTCACCCGCTCCGGTCGGATCCACTTCTTGTGCGGCGAACGCGGGGATCGTGTGCCAGCGTCCCTTCGCGTGCAGTCTCGCGCCCTTCGATCCCTGCGTCACAACCAGGACCGGCACGATCTCGGACCATTGTGATATCTGCTCGTCGTCGACGATGTCGTCTATGGAGACGACGGCGGCGTCGATATAGGGAAGAACGTCAAGGCCAGACCAGCCACGTGGTATCACCAGGCCCGTCGAGTCCCAGTGGCGTAACCAGCCCTGCACGCAGGCAACCACAAGCGAGTTCGGGAAAAAACGGGCGAAGGCGGCGTCAATCTCTCCCACCAGAGGGCCCAGAAGCACCGACCGAGCCCGTTGCCACTCCGTCGGTACGTCAGAGGGAGACAGGGGCTTTGCAACGCCCTCAATGTGCTGGGTGCGCCCACCGGATCCGTAGTCGTTGCGAAACGCCGTACTGGTGAGAGCAGCGACCACGTGGGTGTCCACGTCTGGCAGGGGGCTTAGCAGGTCTGGGCCGGTGCTTGTCACGATGGCAGGTACGTTGCCAAGTGCACGAACGGCCAGGGCGCCATAGGTAACGGTGCCACCCGTGGTGAACCCGGCTTCAAGCCGGTCGCGAGTCACATGGCCTATGGCTAGGAGGTCTATGGGAGCCAACGGAGGCTCTCAATCATGAGCGGACCGCCGCTAGTCGATGGGTTCGATTACTACGCGCCGTCCGTCATCCACGCCATCGCTGACGGTATTGACGTCGGGATCGTCCGCCAGCGCCATATGTACGATACGGCGCTCGTTCGGGGGCATCGGCTCCAGTGTGATTTCCCGCCCGCTGGATGCGACACGGCGCGCGTTTCGCTGAGCGAGGCTGCGTAGAGTCTCGTAGCGACGCTCCTGGTAACCAGACACGTCTACAAACAGGTTAACCCTGTATCCCAGCCTTCTACTCGCGATGAAGCTTACCAGAAACTGGAGGGCTCGCAGGGTCTCGCCTCTGCGCCCGATGAGCAGGCCGGAGTCGTCGCCGTCGACATCGAAGACAGGTCCACCGACGTCCTCTCGCTCCGCGTGGACGAGGGTAATTGTGGCGGACACATCCATTAGCGAGATCAGGCTCTGCAAAATGTCGGTGGTGGCCACAACCGCGTCGGGCGGCTTGTCGAGGACCGTAACTCGGACCTTCGCGGGCTCTCCGCCGATCCCGAGAATTCCGGCCTTGCCCTTGCTAACGACGTCTATTTCGACGTCTGGACGCTCGACGTCGAGCTCCTTTAGAGCGATCTCGATTGCCTCTTCGGGGGTTTTCGCTGTGGTCTCGATCATCCTCATCTGGCTCTTCCTCCTGGGATGGACTGGACAACGCAGGCGCAGGCGCCGGTCCGCCGTCGGTCGCATCGGGCCCCGTCGGGGTCCGTCCGAAGTCGAGAAGGGTAGTGATAGGCTCCCAGCCTGTTATAAACCCCTGGATCACTATACCCACGACGTTGGATACAATCCAGTAGAGGGCCAGGCCACTCTCGAAATTCAATGTGAAGAAGCCGAACATCAGGGGCATCATCCACAGCATCATCCTGTTGGTGGATGCTTGCTGCTGGTTGATGGACGGCATGGTCGTCATCTTTTGCATCACCCACATCGACGCTCCCACCAGAACGGGGAGCAGGATGTTGAACGGCGCAGGATTTTTGCTTGAGAACTCGGCTAGGTTCATTGACAGGAACTGGCCATTCAGCGGCACAACCTGATGAACCTGGGGCAACCAGGAATAGAGATGCGCCGACAGGTCTGCCAGCCGCTCCGGGGTAGACGGGAGAGTGCCACGCAGCGCCCAAAATAGGCCGAAGAAGATTGGCATCTGCAACACGAGGGGGCCGATACATCCTATCGGGTTGACGCCGTGCTCCTTGTAGAGCTTCATGGTCTCTTGCGATAGTCGCGGTCGATCGCCTTTGTACTTCTCCTGGATCTCCTTCATCTTCGGCTGCAACGCCGACATCGCCTTCATAGATCGGCTCTGCTTCACCGACAGCGGGAACATCGCCCCGCGAACCAGAACGGTGAATACGATGATGGCCAGACCGAAATTGGAAAAGAACACCCAGTACAATAGCACCAGGCTGTTGATCATCGGCCTGATGATCATACCGTTCCATATTTCGCCTATCAACTCCAAATCTGTCTTCTTTCTTGTACTAGCACCGCGTCGGCCACTGAACGGGCTAGGCGGTCGGTCCCGGCTAGCATACCTTTGTCGAGTCCATTGGAACCGGTATATCGGAGTCGGTGAAGTGGACCCAGGTCTCGTCCGGATTGCCGTTGCTCTTGATGTTCAGGGCGCGTATGGAGTGGTCGTCCCCGGCGACGTAGATTGTGTTTCTGCTCACCGTCAACGACGCTCGGAGATCTTCCCCGATGTTGCACGGTCGCTCGTCCTGGCCGCCGGCCAGTCTCACCAGCCTGACGCGTCCGTCCATGGAGGTCGATGCCAGCCGGTCGCCCACCACCGCGGGTGATCCGATGACCGGGCCATCGGATTCCACAGTCCACATGAGGTTTCCAGACTGGGAGTCAAGCGCGTAAACATTGCCGTCAAGGGAGGGAGCGTAGATAGTGCCCTCATGATAAATGGCCCCGCCCCAGTACCACTTGTTGGCGCCGTCGAACCTCCAGACAGCTTGCCCGGTCGCCGCGTCGAGGGCGTAGAACACACTGTTGAAGGACCCCACGTACACTTTGCCGTCGGCGGCCACAGGCTTCGCAGTGATTGCACCTTCGGCTGGGAATCGCCAGACTTCGTTGCCGCTGGTCACGGTCACCGCGTAGATGTTGTGGTCCAACGAACCGAAGTAGGCAATACCGTTTGCCACAGTTGCAGTCGTCCAAATGCCGTTGTCAGCGCTGAAGGTCCACTCCAGTGACCCCGACTCGGCATCATATGCGTACATCTTGCCGTCCGACGATCCGATCAGCACCATACCGTCGGCGACGGCTGGGCCTCCAACGATCTCATTCTTATCGGATTGCCCCACCGTGGTGTCCCATATCTCTTCGCCGTTCAGCGTCAGGGCATACAGCATGCCGCCATAGCCAGCGAAGTAGACAGCGTCTTCCGAGATCGCTGGGGCGCCATATATCGCCCGTCCATCCTCATCCTCACCCCGTAGACGAAGCCGGAAGCTCCAGAGTATCTCACCGGTCGCTGTATCCAAAGCGCGGAAGTCCCCGTCCTGGGTGCCTATAAATAGCGTGCTGTTCTTGACCACGCCCGAGGGCCAGCCCTGTGCGTCCCCGACTCGGGCGCAGCCAACAAGAACTAACAGCGACAGCACCAGCAGTGCCATTGCCGGGAAAAGCCTATTTCGATTTGAAGAGCCTATCGTTCGCCTCTCAGTGGCCTCATAGAGGGAATCGTGGCCGTCCGCAACTTGGGGAAGACATGATGAGTCCATGAACAGTGGTGGCTAAGGGACGGGATCGTGTCCCCGTGTTCCCAGTGGACGGCATCGGCTCAGCCTTCCCAAGCTGAGCCACGTTCCTCTGGTCACGCCGTGCCTGGTAATCGCCTCGTAGGTATAGTTTGAACATGTTGGTGTGTGCCTGCAATAACCTCGTAGATATGGCGACACACTCATCTGGTAAATCCGAATGGCCCCGAGGGCCAGTCTTCGTATCATCCCGCAGGCCTGTGGGACGAACGCTCTTGCGTAATATTCGTGATCCCCGCCCGCTCGGACAGCTTTTCCACCGACCTGCACAGGCCATCGAAATCGGCTGACGCCGCGCCACGGCGGGCCACAAGTACTATGTCAAAGCCCTCGCGAAGTGGGATTCTAAGCACGGCTTCCCTCAATCTTCGCTTTAACCTGTTCCGAGCAACTGAGTTCCCGTTTCGTTTCCCTACCGAGAAGCCGACTCGGCTGAAGTCGAGGGAATTGCGGCTCGCCCCGAGTACCAATAGCCCATCCGACCAACCCCGGCCTCGCGACCTTACGGTCGCGAAGTCCTTAGTGTTGGTAAGACGGTTCTCCTTACCCATTTGATGGCTCGCCACATGGCTCCGGCCTGGAGGGTTCGAGGTGCAACAGGGGTTAGACGGTCAGCCGCGACCGCCCTTTGAACATGCGCCGCTTCAAGATCTTGCGTCCGCCGCGGCTAAACATCCGGGATCTGAATCCGTGAACCCGAGCCCGGTGTCGTTTTTTTGGTTGGAATGTTCGTTTTGGCATGATGTTCCTTACAGACATACAATTATACTCGCCAGCAGAAACGAGTGTCAATTTGCGGAAAGGGTCCAATGGATGCCGGCGAAGAGGCACAGCCGCTTGCAATGAGCAATCCAATATTCATAGGGAGTGAATAAAGCAATGGCATCTAGTTTGATGGAGCGTATTGCACTGGGCCCCGTCATTACTGATGGCGCTTATTTCCTCTAACTGGAGCGCCGCTGCCTAGGGAGCTATGCCACCGGAGTGCCCGATGCCGTTCTGCGCAATCCGGAAGGTGTGCTGGAGCTACATCGGGAGTACGCTTCGGCTGGCTTCGAGGTCATCCTCTCTATGGGTTGGGGAGTTCAGTCGACGGACGTGCCCCGGGAGAGGGAGCACAACCGTACTGCGGTCGAACTCGCTCGAGAGGCCGCCGGGCCTGAGTGTCTGGTCGCGGGGAACATAAGCGGCTTCGGAATTTCTCGTGGTCTCGACAGATATTGGGAACCTCGATGAGGAGCCCGAGACCTACCCGTAGACTGGTTGGTTTGCACGGGTTCTCTATTGGCCTATCCAAGACCTTTGGACGGCATCAGCCCCATCATACTCGTTTGGTTCAGCATTAGGTCTCACCTGAACGCGCAAAACGGAGAGTCGAGACGCAGAAGGCGTGAGTTTTCCGTAGTAGGCGAATACGAATGCCTCAGTATCCAGATGCACGAGCCCAGGCGCGAATACCTTCTCTAACTTCTCCTGGAATTCCGTTGGGGTTTCCCCGGAAGATCGAACGACACCCCTGTCCTTGTCTGTCTGCCTAGAGATTTTCGATCACATCGTTCTGGATTGCGAACAGCTTCGTGATGCCCGCCTCGCCGGCGTCGATCACCTTATTCAGGCTTGCTTTGGAAAAGGCCCCGTTCTCGGCGGTCCCCTGTACCTCCACGAACTCGCCCTGATCGGTCATAATCAGGTTAAAGTCCACTTGTGCGCGATAGTCCTCCTCGTAGTTCAGGTCAAGGAGAACCTCATCACCGAATACGCCTACACTCGTTGCCGCGACGGCGCACTTGAGGGGCATGGTCTTGAGTTTCCGAGCCTTCACCAGGCCGCGCATCGCCTGGTAGACGGCCACATATGCCCCAGTGATCGATGCCGTGCGAGTGCCACCGTCGGCCTGCAACACGTCGCAGTCCACCGTAAGAGTGCGCTCGCCTAATGCATTGAGGTCCGTCGAGGCGCGCAACGACCGCCCGATGAGGCGCTGTATCTCTTGGGTGCGGCCCTTTAGCCCCGAGGAGCCGCGCTCTCTCGACATCCTGGTGAGGGTAGCCCTAGGTAGCATCGAGTACTCTGCGGTGATCCACCCCTGTCCGGTGCCCTTGAGGAACCTTGGAACACTGTCTTCGATGGTGGCAGCGCACAGCACTTTGGTCTGGCCCGTTTCCACTATCACCGAGCCCTCCGCATATGCCTGGGCCCCCGGGATAATTCGCGTTTCCCTTAGCTCGTCCACCTTGCGCCCATCTGCTCTAATCAATGTCGTCCCCCTGTATCCCGATTGCGCCCGCGAGTATAGCATAGGGAGCGGATGCGTCTGTGTCGTTGGCATGCTCAGTTTCCCACGATCAGCACAATGCGGGACCCCGGGTCTCCAACCCATTGTCATGCTGAGGCGGCCCCCGACGAAGCATCTGAGGGCACGCAGCCTACCCCATCATGGGTACCCTCCTGTGGGCGGCGCTGTATGGGCAGGTCTATGATCTGCCCTCTTGTGCCCTCGCTGATAGCGCCAAGTGTTGGTCGGCGTCCTAGCCGTTCCGGCTCGTCGCACTCAGAGCTAGCGAACCATCCAGACATGTACGTCATTTCAAACCCAGCGCGCGCAGCGCCATCACAGGTCTGTCCTGACTTTTAGCCGGGAGCCATCGGTGACGAACTCGACATTGCCTCTTTCACTGATCAGGAACAGGTTCTAATCATCCACCTGTTCGAGCAACGCATTCCAGATCTCCTCGTGGGGGTGGCTGTGCCTGTTGTCTTCCCCAACCGAAATTACCGCTACCGCCGGGCTGACCCTCTCAATGAACCTCTGACATGTCGATTTGCGAGCACCGTGATGGGCCAGCTTCAGTACGTCGCTTTGAACTGGTGCATTGGTAGCCAACAACCTCCCTTCGGCCTCGGTAAACATGTCTCCCGTCAACAATAATCTAAGCTGGCCGTAGGTGAGCCTGAGCACCACCGATGCCCGCCAGTTCATCCCGTGACCAGCCCTGTCTTGTGCGGGCCTGACGTACCAGTGCACCAAAGTCTTTCAGTTGCTTATTTTCGGACCTTGAATAGGACATCACGGGCAATCATTTTAGCCTGTTGACAAAGGGTCGACCGACTATGAGTATCTTAATTCCCTCAATGGTGTCGCGCGTAGCCCTCGACTCTTCTTGACCCCTCTTTGATGCCATATCTATAATGGTCCTGCGGTACTGCGCACGCTGTGTCGATGATGCGTGTGACAGTGTCTCTGAGACATGCATTTTCCTATTCCTAGTTTCCCGGTCAAAATCTGGACCAGGGGCACGTCAAAAATCATTTCCGCAATCACTTTTAGAGGCATTCGATGATGGAAGAGATCAGCGTAGATATTGTGGAGCAGGTCAAATTACAGGCATTCCAAGAATTGGAGTCTGCCTCCGATGATGCCGCTCTTGAACAATGGAGGGTAGCTTACCTGGGACGCAGCGGGAAGATCACCCAGCTGCTTCGCGGGCTAGGCGCGCTGGACCCGGATGAAAGGCGCGTGGTGGGCGCCGCCGCCAACAAGTCCAAGGGCGTACTGTCGGACGGGCTCGACCTCCGAACCAAAGCACTGAAGGACGCACTTCTCGCCGGCCGTCTGGACACCGAGTCTATCGATGTCACGCTACCGGGATTGCCAGAGCCCCAGGGCAGACTGCACCCCATCACCCAGACACGGCGAGAGATCGAGGAAGCCTTCGTTGCAATGGGCTTCGAGGTACGAGAGGGACCCGAGGTCGAATGGGATCGCTACAACTTCGACATGCTCAACATTCCCAAAGAGCACCCCGCGCGGGACATGTGGGACACCATGTGGGTCGACAACGAAAATGCAGAGGACGAGCGGTCTATGCTGCTGCGCACCCACACCTCCCCGATGCAGGCTCGAATCATGGAGGCGACTGAGCCGCCGGTGCGGGTCATTGTCCCGGGCAAGGTCTATCGATACGAGGCCACTGACGCAACACACGAATGGCACTTCCAGCAGGTCGAAGGACTTGCGGTCGACGATGGAATCACCCTCGCTAACCTCAAGGGCACGCTGTTCGAATTCGCACGGCGCGTCTTTGGAGAGGAACGCAAGGTCCGATTCCGCTGTGACTTCTTCCCATTCGTGGAGCCCGGGGTAGACATGTCCATCGATTGCTTCAAGTGT
>JASLXL010000219.1 GCA_030740335.1 SAR202 cluster bacterium
GAAACATGTAGCCCATTTGGACGAGAAGGCCTTGCCTCTTTGCACTAGCCAACACCTGCTCAAACCTGGGCAAATCTTCGCCCGCAGGCTTGTCGTAGAAGACGTGCTTGCCTGCCTCGACGATGGCCTCAGTGTGGACAAGGCTTTCGGCGTTGTCTCCTTCCGAAGCAACAGCGACGATGGACGAATCTTCCAGGATGTCCGATGAACTGTCCAGCCATCGGACATGGGACCAGGGTCCGTCTTCCGACATCTCTAGCTCATCGCGTCGGGTACGGTCTGGCTCGTAGACACCGACTACCTCAACGTCAGGATTCGCGAGCATTACGCTCAGTACACCGGGAGCATGAGAGTGTTTGGTTCCGTACATTGCCATCGAAATGGTCTCTGCCATGGGTATCTCCTAGCGTTCGGTCTCAGATGCGGCACCATTCTAGCACCGTCACGGACTACATCCAGAGGCTCAGTCGTCAGTGCACAATACTACGATGATACGTCCAGGCCGTATAAGTCGATGGTGTTGCCGCCGAGTAGACGAATTGTGTCTTCCGGCGAAAGCCGGCCTGCGGCCTCAAGAGCGGCCGCCAGGACCTCATGATACTCAGCCGCAAGCAACGAGACCGGCCAGTCACTGCCAAACATGACACGGCCAGGCCCGAAAATGTCGAGCACATGCTCCACGTAGGGCTTCAAGTCGTCCGGTGTCCACTCTGAATGGTCCGCCTCGGTGACCATCCCCGATATCTTGCAATACACACCCGGCAAATCTGCCACCCGTGCGATGTCGGTAGCCCAGGGCTCCATATCACCTGTAGCTATAGCCGGTTTCGAGATGTGGTCGACGACCATGCGCAGGTCTGGGACCTTTTTCGCCAGCAGTGGTATTTGCCATAGTTGGTGTGGGCGGGTCAGAACGTCGTATGCCAAACCTCGAGCGGCGACCTTCCGCAGCCCTCGAATGGAGTCGTCGCGTGTGAGCCACTCCGGGTCCGGATCATGCTCGGCGCCGTGGCGAATGCCCACCAGGCCAGCCCTTGCAATCAGCCGGTCAAGAACCTCGCCCACATCCGGACTTGTCAGGTCTACCCAGGCCACCACGCCTGCAATGAAATCGTTGGCGTGGAACAGATCCAAAAGCCAGTCGGCCTCTTCCACCGACTCATGGGCCTGCACCAAAACCGTAGCGGATACGCCGTTGTTGTGCAGCAGCGGCTCAAGATCTGTCGGTAGATAGTTCCGCTTCAAAACATTGTCGCCAGGTGGCATCCAGCCGTAATCGAGCCTAGAAAGGTCCCACAGGTGATGGTGGCTGTCTACTATCAAACTGTTACTCTCCCGTGGTCTGGATGTTTCGCTTCCTACTACCAGTTGAGGTCAAAGACCTCATCCATTTCGGACCACCAGTCGCCAGCAGCCGCCCCAGGGATCGGCTGCTGGAACGTTCTCATCAACTCGTCCCATTCACCCGCCCGTCCGGATTCCATATACCGCGGAAAGTCTCGCTCTGGCACGAAGGTATCCTCCGCCTCTAAATACATGAACAGGCGGTTGCCGTGAAGGAATATCTTCATACCTGTGATTCCGACTCCCCTGAGACCCGCGAGCACGTCTGGCCAGACGGTTCGGTGGTACTCAATATACTTGTCCCTGATCTCCTGCTTGTCCTTCAAATCGAGGGCCATTCCATAGGATTTCACCGGGCAATCACGCTCCTCTTAGACAACTCAATTATCACTACGGGGAGGCAGGTGTTGGGGCTCCATCAGGAATCAGCCCCATTTCACGTAACTCGGCCCAGAGGTCATTTGGTGTCGGGAATGCTGCCATCTCCAGGTTTTCCGCGACCTCTGTTGTGGAGCGGGCGCCCGGTATAATAGAAACCACCGCTGGATGAGCCAGTCCAAATTGGAGGGCGGCCGCCTTGAGAGGCACGGCGTGGCGGTCGCAGACAGTCTTGATTCTGCGGGCCTGTGCCAGTATATCCGGTGGGGCGGTCATGTAATCGTACGTCGCAGCCGACGATAGATCGGAGGCGAGGATACCAGAGTTGTAAGGCCCGCCAAGAATGATTCCTATGTCTTTTTCGGCGCACAACGGAAGTAACTCGGCCAGCCCGGAGCTGTCCAGCAGGGTGTATCTGCCAGCGAGCAGAAAGCAGTCGAAGTCGCCCTCTCTCGCGAGATCCGCCAGCATCTGCCACTGGTTCATCCCCACACCTATGGCGCCGACAACGCCCTGGGATCTGAGTTCGGCAAGCGCGGGGTATGCCTCCTCAATCGCTTGCTCGTAGTGATCATCTGGATCATGTATGAGGGCGATGTCGATACGGTCCAACCCCAGGCGATCTAGGCTATCCTCAAGCGATCTTAGCACCCCGTCGCGACTGAAGTCGAAGACCGGTTCCATCGCAGGCAGGTTCATGAACTGCTCGGACTCCGGTGAGGCGTCCACAGGCATCAGCACACGGCCCACTTTTGTGGAGATCGTGTAGCGATTTCGATCCAGCTGTCGGAGAGCCTCTCGATAGGCGAGTTCGCTCCGTCCACTGCCGTACAGCGGCGCGGTATCGAAATAGTGCACCCCCAGTTCATGGGCCTTCAATACCGTGTCTGCAGCTGCACCTACCCCAACATCGGCGTACAGTCCGCCAAGAGGCGCGCCGCCAAGTCCAACACGAGTGACCCGAACGCCAGTCGTGCGGATCTCAACGCTGTTCAGAGGATTTGTCATAGCTCCATTCTTTCAAATGGCGTGACTCGTCTGCGAATATTGGTCGTCGAGACAGGTTACCACGCCCTATTCATGATCTTCTGCCCCGGAGATTCCGGGGCGTGCCACGCTGAACACGGCCACAGCACTGTCACGTACACGAGCGGCATAGAGATCCTTGTTGTTCGGGCTCACCACCAACGAAATCACGCCATCAAGCTCATCGATACCCCCACGACGTCCTGACGGTTTTCTATAAATGTCAGGGAGCCGGTCGCTGAATCTCGGCTGCACACTGCCACCGTGTCGTCACCTCCACCCGCGGCGTAGAGGTGATTACCGTCGGGGCTTATTGTTACCGAATGGAAAAGCCCGTCAACACCCCCAAAGCCGTCCCTCTGGACCTCCACGAAGGCAAGAGCGCCGCTGGCTGGGTCCCGACTGAACACCGCCACGGCGTCAGGTCGATCCAACGATTCGGAACTCAACTGTGATTCGCTGGACGACGTCACTTTGTCACTCCCGCCGTGGCGTAGACATGTCGTCCGTCCGGACTGACAGTCACCGACGTAGCACCGTTGAGCCCATCGACTCCACCCTCGCCGTCCCTGTGAATTTCGATGAAGGTGAGGTGCTCACGGGGATCGCCCGTATACGCAACACCTAAAACGGAACCCAGCAAAGCCACAACCGTTGCTAGGATGGCCGGTCTTATTTGGCGAGTGTGGGGGTTCGTTCCCGGTGCCAGGAACAATGCGCTGAGTCGTCTCATTAAAGATCGCTGAGATTCAGACGCTGATCTATCGCTAGGAGTATCGGTCAAGGTCTAGTCGTAGTGGCCTTCAGATAGACCGAGAGGGACAGTGGCAGGTTGTTCGCACGTAGAGCTTAATACAAGGTGGCGGTCGGTATCGGAAGATTCGTGCAAGCCTTGCATAATCTCGAGGACATGACGGGCCAACCGTGCATCTACCCGTGATTTGCGGCCGTTTCGTATAGCCGCCGCCATGTCCACGACTCCGAGACCGCGCCGACCTTCTGGGTAGGCCAGAGGCACCGACTCCCACTCTTCTTGTCCACGCTGGACCTCCACCGGCCCATCAAACATGTTGGGATCGGGAACGCTCAGCGTGCCTTCCGTGCCATAGATTTCTATGTGAGGCAGTCGCGAACCCCACACATCAAAGCTCGTCACGATCGTCGCCACCGCCCCGCTGTGGAAATCCAGTAGTCCAGTCACATGGGTTGGGATCTCCACGTCCACGCGTTGACCGCGCTTCGGCTCGCTCAGAATAGTTCTATGCTCAAAGGCGCTGCTTGTAACGCCGGCAATACGGCGCACTGGTCCCATCAGAGAGACCAGAGCCGTCAAATAGTAAGGACCCATGTCATACATCGGTCCACCTCCATTCTTGTAGAAGAAGGCGGGATCGGGATGCCACTGCTCGTGTCCGTGGCTCATCATAAAAGCAGTAGCGGCGATAGGGCGGCCGATGGTGCCGTCATTGATCAACTTGCGGCAGGTCTGGAGACCGCCTCCCAGAAAAGTGTCCGGTGCGCAGCCCGCGATCACGCCTGCCTTTTCAGCGGCATCAACGATGGCGTCGCCGTCAGAGAGCGCGATTGCCAATGGCTTCTCGCTGTATACATGTTTGCCAGCGTCCATCGCGCCCAAACTGACCTCGGCATGGACCTGCGGCAGCGTCAAATTGACCACAATATCCACAGCGGGGTCCGCCAACAATTCTTGTGACGTCATCGCCTGGACGCTGTACTCGACCGCCCTGCTCGCCGCGCGGTCCACATCGAGATCGGCGCACGCGACGACATCAACTTCGTCATACTGTTTCAGGCCCTCAAAGTACCGCGGGCTGATATTCCCGCAACCGACGATGCCAATGTTCATGTTGTTTGTGCCTCTATTGGCTGGCCCAAAGCATGCCCCGTTGCATTATCTCCATGACCTGCGGAACGTCGAAATCGTCCAGCTTGTGGCCCAGCGACGAGTAGAAGACGCGGCCCTTACCCCACATTCGCTTCCACACCACCGGCATTACGCAGCCCGCAATCCAGGTAGTTTCGTAGGGCGCGTCGCCAGAGGCTGGCTGATCTCCCTTGAAGGTTGTTGTGGCCAAAACCTCGTTACTGGGATCGACGTGCATGTAATACTGCTCAGTATGCATGGTGAAGTCGGTGAGCCCAGCCGATATGGGGTCGTCGTGATTAATAATGTTGACGTCGTAGTCGACGTACTTGCCCGGGTGCGCGACCCACTGCCCTCCTACCATGAATTGGTAGTCGG
>JASLXL010000220.1 GCA_030740335.1 SAR202 cluster bacterium
CACTCCGACGACATCCTCGCCATCCAACACTATGAATCCGTGCTCGCTTTTGTAGTCCGAGTCGTCGAAAATAGTCCTCCGCAGCGGCTCTGCCGCGAACCGGCCCTGATGAAACTCGAAATTTCGGTTGCAGAACTCAGCGAGCCGAACCATGTCCTCCGCTTGGAGCTCGATGTAGTCGGTCACGGTGGCCCCTGAGGAAAGCGAAGTCCTCGGCTGCAAATGAACCTAGACATGGAAGACATACAAATCGCGATTTTTGACCGGCATTTGAATCCATGCGCCGCCCTGCCTGTGGCTTTCTGGAACCGTCAGCAGCGCCTCCGCAACCCTATGACTCACCTCAACGTTGGCCTTGCTAGGCCGCCCGGACTCGTGCGACTCTACCAGGTCCTCGAGACAAGCCACTACGGTGCCGCCAGGTAAATCCGGAACCGGTACCGATGTCCAATCAGGTTTCCCGCTGCCCTTAACTGAAGCCCTGAGGTGGACGGCGACCTCTTTCCGATTAAGGGTGTTCGACGCCCGAATGGAGTTTTCCAAACCGATCACCTCGGTCTCAACCGGCCCGCCAGGTACCGAGTAGGCCTCGACTCCATTTTCAAACTGAATATGGAACGTGGCCCGCGGGTCCTCGGCCAAATGGTTGTCTTCGATCTTCATGTCTCTAGGGTGCAACTCGCCACGCACTGCCACGATCTCCGGATCACCCAGTAGATACGATACCGTGTCAATTGAATGGACGTGATTATGCATAAGGACGGAACCGCCGTAGTGCACGACAACTCTGGGCTCCCCGATGTCGCCGCGTTTGATCGCCGCTCGCGTCACCTGTGCCCAACTAGAAAATCGGCGCAGTACGCCAGCGTTGAAAACCGTGCCGTTACTCAGACACACCTCCAAGAGTGTATCTGCGCCCCGAACGGTATTGGAAATCGCCTTTTCCAGGTAGATCATAGGCACCCCGGCCTCGGCAACCGCTACCCCAATTTCGGCGTGGGAGTCCTCCCTAAACTCCTTAGAGGGCGCGCTGTTGTTCGGCTTCAACAGGCTTGTGCCTCTGGTGGTTATCGCGACCATATCCGGACGCTCGTGCTCGATCATATCTAAGTAGTCCTCGTAGAGCGCGGTAATGCCCCACTTCTTGCCGAACGCCTCCCGCCTGTCCTGATGCAGGTCTGATCCTGCCACAAGCTCCAACCGATCACTGGCCTGGCAACAGGCCGGAAGCGAATATGGCCCGAGAGCCGGGTGCTCGTCATCAATCGTGCTTCCCATTCGACCCAGACCAATAATCGCAACCTTATATGTTTTCACAAGCTCTCCTATCTTCTTGACCCGCAAAGTGGGAGACGTTCCCGCTAAAACCAAACTTCGCCTCTTAACAGTCCCCCCTCAGCTCAACTCAGCGTGCGCAGCAAATTACTGGAACCAAAATATGTACAGGCGGGTCGGGCGTAGGATGAATCGGGTCCGTACTGGCTGTGTTAAGTTGAAATTGGGACTACCCCCACTGCAATTTCACCCTAACGTGATCGCCGCTCACTGGGACCGGTTCATTGCGTCCGTATCCCGGAAGCGGCCTGAGGATGTCAGGTCCATCTGACAGCCCCACGGGCCCATCTGAGATATCCGCCTCAGCCTCCACAATCTTGACCCGAATATCACACCACTTAGCATCTATATTCACATAGAGGTCCTCGCCCTGGAACATAAACGATTTGGTCAGCACGCGGCCCGTCTCTTCGGCGTCCCGAGACACAAACCCGTCCAGCCGTCGTGTCGCAAGGTTCAATGTGCCAATATCATCGAAAACAGTAGGATCAACGTCCAGGCGGAACAGCTCCTTGTCCTGTTGTAGGTCTCGTACAGGTCCGTATACAGTGAAATGCGGTAGTTCCTATATCTCTCGTCGCCCACGACGATGAGAGCGCCGGAGACGGATATCTGACTGGTGTCGTAAGCGACGCCGTGCTAGGGCACGACGCCGAGAAATAGCTCTCTGTCGGCAACCCTATCCCCCACCACCACGGAACCGGAACGAGTAGACATCTGCGTCCTTCATCACATAACGCAGGCGCACCGTATTTCCTGCTAGCGAGCCCACAGCGCTCCTACCCTGCCATGCAACCACTCGTTCGATCTCGTCGCCGATCAACTCGTTGCAATCCGCAGCCGCGTACCCCGGAATCGGCAAACCCGCCTCATCCTGTAGCTCTACCAGGATGCTACCCCCGGCGCTGGTTGCGTAGTTGATCTCCAACTCATCACCCGCAAACGTGAACGGTTTCGTCGTCATCTCCCCACCCGCATACGGCGCATTCAGCGAGCTGAACCCGTCGAGACGCAGAGTCATGCGTTCGAGGTAGGCATTTCGCTGGCCATAGTCACGATTTACGTAAAGCGACATCTCACACGGTCCTGTTTGGACAACGCCGTTGGCCGGGTAGTTGTTACGAGCCGTCCAGTTGTTAGCGCCGATACCAGGTCGAACGAGGCTCTCCATGAATGTGAAGTCGTACCTTGTCGTTCCCGCCCGTGAGGTGAGAAGGACCCCGTCCGAGCAGTCCACTCCCTTACCGACACCAGGGTCCAACTCGGCCTCCGCATACGCTTGCTCCTCCGGCGTCAGCGTACGTCGGTCGAAGAATATTCGGCCCGGCAATGACACATAAATGTGGGGCGCGCGAATATAGGGGTGAGTCTGGTTTGTGTACAGATGCTCCGAGGGCGTGGTCGACTCAGTATCGCTGTACTCCATCAGGATCGGCTCGGTCCATGTCTCGAAGTCCTCAGAGGTCGCCTTAGCCGCAGCTCGCTTTCCACCCTCGTTGTGCCGCGCATACAACACGTAGCACTCCTCCACCTCAGACCAGAACATCACATTCTGGGAGTCGAAGTGGTTGCTCAGCACATTCGGGACTATCACCCCACCCTTTGCTTCCGTCCAGTGGATTCCGTCCCCGGACACGAATCCCCGCAGCCCTTCATCGTATCTAGCGTTACCCTTGTACCGCTCTCCAACGAGCACCCCAGGCCGTGTGTCGATGAATGGACAGAACTGCCAGCCAGTTGAGAGGATCACGTTGTTTTGCTTTGAGCCATCCACCTCCACCAGGCCAAGGTCCGGCTTGGTCCAGTTAATTCCATCCTTACTCTCCGCGTAACATGTCAGCGACTCGAAGCCCTGTTCCGTCCGGTGGTAGCTCTTACCCCGGTAGTACATGCGGTACGTATCGCCGTCCTTCAATACCGTCGTGTAGAAGGCGTTATGATCATCGGAGTCCCCCTCCACCGCGCCGAAACGTACCGCCACTCCGCCAGGTTGAGGGACGTGCAGCTTCAGACCGGCCCCCTCCAGATGGTCCACCAACAGATAGTCCACGAACAGCTCTCGCCTCGAACCAATGGCCTGCATTGTCACCGCTCCTGTGTCTCTCTTCGTTGAATTTCAATCTTGGCGAACTCCGCCGCTAGCCTCCGGAAACCGCGTCCTTCCTCATCGCCAAACCCGCCAGCATGTACATAATCACATAGACGACAACCCGGTACACCAGCGCAGAACCGGGGGGGATGCAGATGAAGGACAGCCCCGAGAGGCCACGCTTCCCTACCTCATGAGCGATTCGAATGATCTCGTAGTCTGTCATGGCGATCGGCTCAGCGGCCTCGCCAAGAATATCGCCAGGGGCCGGACCCGCCCCACCCATAACATCCATGTCGAAGTGGGCATACACGCCCTCAGTGCCGTCGTAAGCGCGGTCCAATTCCGCGATTAGCCCCTCAATACCCAACGATGTCCGCAACTCCCAAGTCGAGATGAACCTGGCGCCTTCCCGCAGGTATTTTCTGACGAGATCTTTTCTCTCCAGCAGGCCGCGCTCACCGATCTCCACCAGGTGGCGAGGATCCATGTTGTCATGCCACTCGAACATTTTGGCCTTCCAGCTCCCGGACCCCGCAATGCGAGGATCACCAGTAAGATGA
The DNA here is from genome assembly GCA_030740335.1 of SAR202 cluster bacterium. The sequence goes on from JASLXL010000220.1 coordinate 3,988, forward strand.
TCCAGCGGCTGAACATCCCAATGCGTGTCCAGGCTAACGCACCCCACCGCGCCCTGTATCCGCTCTGCAATGGGCTTTGCAATGGCGTATGAGCCGCACGGCGAGTTCTGGCCAATGACAACCGGCACCGCACCGGCATCCAGAGCATGCCCAACCTTTTCCACGACGGCAGCCTGGGCACGCAATATATTCTCCGGAGACTGGTCGTTCATTACCTCGGGTGGAATCTCCGCATCGCCATAATCCACAGCCTTGATATAGTCAAACACATCCAGGTCGAACTCTTGCACATATCCCGACTGGTAACGTATCGACTGCTGGCGTACCCGCAAGGGAGCAGCAAGCCACTCGCTCCGGTCGACACCGGCATATTTTGGAGTGTCACTCGCCACATACGGGGCTCCGATGATCACCGCGTCAGCGCCCTTTAGTTCCTCGGGCGTGGTCACGTGCGGCAAGCCCATAAAGGTCGGCATCTCGGGCCCTATCATAGGCGCCTTCCATGTGCCGCCGAAGCTCCCTTTGATAAATTCGTCCCAGGCCGTCATCTGTTCGTCCCATGTGGGATACGTCATGGCACTCACAATGGTCCTCCTCGGTGACTGTTGTCGGAACTACTGACTACGAGCACACCCGGGCAATCGCATCCTCGTAGAACTGCACGCTCCTATGTAGCTGTGCCACGCTGACCCATTCATCAACGTTATGTGCCTGTCGGTGGCTGCCCGCTCCGAACACCACACACGGGAATGTCGACGCGAATATGCACGCGTCGGTCCGATACGGCACGCTGACAGGTTCATGTTCACCCGCCAACTCCAGCGCAAGTTGGACCAACGGCGAGTCTGCGGGAGTATACAGTGGGTCGCCGCTAGACCAGTAAGTCAAGTCCACGCCGTTGGCGCTAGCGGACTCCTCGACCCTGCGAATAATGGGCTCCGGGTCCAGCCTCGGCGTGTACCTGAAATTTACCGTGCACTGGCTCTTCGGCACAGTAACATTGGGCGCCGTACCGAAGTTGTCTATTACGATGTTCCAATCAGGATACGGAGGCTCAAAATGCGTATCCCAATGGTCCTCGTTCCCTGTCAGTTCTTTGTACAGACCCCACATCTCGTGAATGAACGGAATCATGCTGATATTGGCATTGAGCCCCTGGCCGGTCGAACTGTGGGCAGCCCGCCCTGCCGTGGTGGCGCTGAACGTCACCGCGGCCTTATGCGCGTTTGCGACCCTCAAATCCGTCGGCTCAGCTATTATGCAGTACTCAGGACCCACGTCGGCCAGGATCTTCGACTTTTGTGCGATTTTGATCGCCCCCTCGGTATCGGTCTCCTCGTCCGCGGAAAGTAGCAGTACCAGGGGCTTTTCAGCTCCACGGCAGGCATACGAAAACGCCGCCACCAATGTGGCTGCCAGTGAACCTTTCATATCACAGGCGCCCAACCCGTAGAGGCGGTCTCCCACGATCTTCGCCTTGAACGGGTCCCCGCACCAGCCGAGACCCGGTACCGTATCCATGTGAGCCGACAGTGCCAGGCCTCCTCCGCCCTCTCCAAATTGCGCCACCAGCGAAACCTTGCGCACGCCCACCCGGTCCACATACTCGATTCGCTCCAATCGAGTCGCCGCCGGTGCCACCAGCCCTTCAATATAGTCGGCCACGCTGATGTTACTAACGTGAGACTGCGAGTCCAGTCCAATCAACTTACTCGTGGTATCCACAACATCAGGTGAGGTAACGATAACTATCTCTCTCTTAAACAGGCATTGCCACCAAGGGCAACATCCGGCTCCAATATCCCTAATCTCTAGCAAGCGCCTAATGCTACCACGACCTGCCTCAGGTGTGTAGCAAGACAAAGCAGTCTCCAGCGTGTCTGACGCGAAGCCCTTCGCCACCACCCAGGGCAAGTCACAGACCTGCCCCTACAATCCCACGACCACCTGGGCGGCGAGCCGTCACGCATCGAAAGGACAGTTGTGGGCTTCAATTACCACTACTATGACCCCGTTGCGCTAAAATAGCCTGTACCACTAGGGGAGATAAGCTCCTATGCCAACAATCCAAGTAGATGATCTCTCCCTCGTCACGCGCATCACACCATTGGCCAAAGGTGTCGCAAGGGAGCGGCAGGCCGTTTCCGTGACCGACGCTCCCAAGATGTTTGAGGGTGCCGGATTCGAAGTCCGTCGGGCATTCCAGGGCATTGATCTCCGTCTAGCGGACCCCTTCCTGCTGCTCGACCACATGGGCGCCGTAGAATACGCCCCCGGTGAGACAAAGGGCGCCCCCGACCACCCGCATCGTGGCTTCGAGACTGTCACATACATGCTCGACGGCGTCCTGGAGCATCGCGACTCCAACGGCGGCGGCGGGCTGATCAGCGATGGCGCGACCCAGTGGATGACTGCCGGAGCTGGCATCGTCCACTCGGAGATGCCCACGGACGAGATCGTCGCAAAGGGCGGGCTGTTCCACGGCATCCAACTATGGGTCAACCTGCCTGCCGCCCAGAAATGGTCCCCATCTCGCTATCAGGACCTGAACGCCGATACCGTCGAACTCCTGGCCACGGAAGACGGCGGCGCACTGCTGCGCCTCATAGCGGGAGACCTGGCCGGCCACAAGGGCCCTGGCGATACGTGCACGCCGATCACCTACGCCCACGCCACCGTGGCCGCCGGGGCACGACTCCAGGTGCCCTGGCGATCCGACTTCAACGCCCTGGCATACGTGCTTGCAGGACGGGGCGAGGTCGGCTCCGACAGGCGTCCAATCCAGGAGGGACAGCTGGCAGCCTTCGGCGGCGGCGATCAGATCACAGTCATAGGCGATACCCAGCAGGACAGCAAGTCACCCACACTGGAAGTGCTGCTGTTGGGCGGCAGTCCCATCAAAGAGCAAATCGCCTGGTACGGCCCATTCGTAATGAATAATCGCGAGCAACTGATGCAGGCCGTCCAGGATTACCAGGCAGGCAAAATGGGCAGCATCCCCGCCAGACCGTCAGGAGCAGGCGAAGGCTAGCGGGATACGACTGCAGTCAGCAGCCAATATGCTTGCTGAAAGGGATGTGCAGAGGGGCATCGCCCCTTTGCCGGGTGTGTGAGGGTGTCCCTCACTAACATATTTTCTTTTTCTTAGGAAAAGGGGTGGGGAAATGGCCGTAATAGAGATCCTTGCCTCGGGCCGTATCGACGACCGTGACTCCGCCTTCCCCAGCACCGTCCAGCTCCCCAACGGCGACATCCTATGCTCATTCAGCGTCGGCGACGGCCCTGCCGTCAGCGGCGGCACCGACATCGCTCGCTCGACCGACAACGGACAAACCTGGACCGTCGAGAGCACAATCCTGGCAACCACCAGCAGCCCGGCCACGTCAAATTCTCTGAAGCTGTCCCTGTCGCCCGACGGCGCGACGATCTACGCGTATGGCGCACGGGGATACAAGGACCCAGACGCACCCAATCCACGTGACAGGGTAATCTGCAAGTCCACCGACGGCGGCCATACATGGTCGCCTCCCCACATCGTCCCGATGCCGGTGGACGAGATGCCCGGCGTATCCCACGGTGCGCTCCCCCTCCCTTCGGGTCGACTCCTGGCCCCGGCCGTGCTGCTTCCACCGGGCCGCCTCGGAGAGCGCAACATCGCCTCCATCTCGGACGACGGTGGCGAAACCTGGAACGATTACGCGGTCGTGTTCGAGGATCCGGACAAGAAGAAGGGGTTCCTGGAGATAAAACTCACGCATATCCCGTCAGGTCCGGTAATGGCAACTGCCTGGACCTCCTCCCTCGAAGGCGGTCCCGACGAACCGAACAGCTTTGCCCTTTCATATGACGACGGGACCACCTGGAGCGGCCCAACATCCACCGGCATCATGGGGCAGACGATGTCCGCAGTGCCGCTAGGAAACGACAAACTGCTGCTGGTCTACGTGAGAAGGTACGGCGAGCAGGGCATCATCGCGGCCCTGGCGAAATTCACCGCGGAGTCGTGGACCTTGCACGCCGAGACGACCATCTACGACCCCAACGCGAGTCGCGATGCCGAGGGCGCGGACTCCGGCTGGGACGAATGGGCCAGCTTTGAGTTCGGCTTCCCCACCGCCATCACCCTGAATGACGGAACCCACCTTGCGACACACTGGTCGAAGGAAAACGGCAAGTTCGGCGTTAGCTGGACCCGCCTTCGCACAAGCTTTTGGTACTCCGCAGGCTTAGCAAAGGGAAAGGACTGAGGTGAGGGTGTCCCTCAGCGAGCGCCGTCCGAGATAGCCCTCTGAAGCGCAGTGCCCTGCTCCTTCCACCAATCGTGGAGAATAGCCAGGTCGGTACCGATCGAAAAGTGGCGGACTCCCATGGCCATGTAGTCAGGCACCTCGTCGACAGACCGGATCTCGGCCCTCGGGTGCACGCCCGTTTCGAGGGCCTTCTCGAACACCTTGAGACGCACCTCGTCGATCTCCGGCGTGTACCTCTGGCCGGCCTGGCCGATGCTCATTGCGTAGTCGCTGCCGCCCCACTGCACCATGTCCAACCCGGGTATCGCAAGTATCTCATCCAGTTCTTCGATGGCGCCCTTCTTTTCAATCATCACTGCGACCACCGTGTCCGCCACCGAGTCCACATAGTCCTGGGAACCGCCATAGCCCATGTAGCTGTTACGACGGGTAGCAGTGCCGTACATGCCACCGTGATCAGGCGTGTCTGGCTTCGCATCCAGGACGCATGTACGAACGTCCTCCGCAGACCTGGCATCGGTGAACAACACGCTGCTGAAGCCTGCGCCGATGCCCCGCTGGGCCAGGAAGCTCTGATGGCTCTGGTCGATCTTGATCATGGAGCCCATGTCATACAGCTCCGCCGCACGGCACAGGTTATCGAGATCGTGCAGGTCGAATGATCCGTACTCCGCAACGAACTCCACGTAGTCATACTGCCCCGTGTGGCCAATCGCCTCGACCACCGAAGGCCAGACCGAAAGAATATGTGTGCTCACCGTCGGCTCACCACTGTTCAGCTTCTCCCGAAGCTTGTTCACTCTCATATGGATACCCTCCGTGTGGTTCTTGTACTCGAATATGGCTTTCGGCTCTAGAGGCTAGGTCCCGTTCCAGAACCCAAAACCTAAGACCCCAGACCGGCCTCTTTGGCAATCTTCTCTAGCTGCTTGAAACTCGTCTTCTTGTCCGCGTTGTCTAGGCTGAGGACGATTCGATTCGCCCCGGCATTCTCATACGCGGCGATCACGTCGCGGTCGATAGGAACGTCCGTGCAAGTG
>JASLXL010000221.1 GCA_030740335.1 SAR202 cluster bacterium
TACGCGTGGAGCCAGCCCCGGTGTCCACCAGGATGTTTATGGTCGGGGTCTGAATCAGCATGCAATTCATCCCCATGCGGACCCTATTCTTGCGATCCGGTTTTATCTGCTGCTCCCAGAGGGTCTTGGGCACCTGCCCGAATAGCGTTCCGCCGTCCAGCATGTAGGTGCCGTCGCTGACAACGTCTACCGTCGTGGTTCCGAGTTGCATGTTGTGTTTCCCCTCTGGTGTACGGTCTCGTCTGGGCGGCAATCCGTGTCAAATCCAGCCAGGTGTCGTTCAATACTTGAGGAGCACAGTTCCCGCGCTGTTCGATCGTATTGCTAACTGGCGGGGAGCCATTCGGGACGTTGAATGCCCACGCTTGGCGGTCGATAGGATGATGCCGCTGGTCATGTGGATGTGCGATCGTAAGGTAGCGACGGTTGCGTCCCTCGCCGGCAGCGGTCCCTAAACCTGCCCTGCGTTATACATTCCTACCCCCCTCAACGCAACTTTAGGTTCGCGAAGGATCAATTGTCAATGAGTTTTTCGGGCTTGTTCTTAGACATCGACCAATCTGGACAACCGACAGGATGGGTTGAGACGAGGGTTCCAAGGGACATTTCGGGACGGTTAAGAGGGAGAGGGCCAACTACGAGGAAGGACCGGGCGCACGTCACCCGGGATTGCATGCCGGGCGGAAGGTACTAGAGCCCGGCGTGCCTATTCGTTCTGACTTGAACCGCCAGTTTAGACATCCAGAGCCTCGAGAGCCGACTTCCAGGCGGAGATTGTCTGCTCGACCTCGGCATCTCCGTGGGTCGTCGAGACGTAGTACTTGCCGTGGTTCTTGAAGATACCGCGCTCTCTGAGAAGATCGGTGAACCGCATCACCTTGGGTTGGTCGCGGTCCAATAGGGACCGGTAGTTGGTGATCTTGTGATCGGTGAAAATGACGTCGAACATTGGCGCTTCGCCAACGACTTGCGCGGGCATCTCGGCCTCATACAGAAGCCTGGTCAGCGCCTCTTTCAGCCTGTTGCCGGTGGCGAATAGGCGTTCGTACGTGCCCTCGCGACGGAGGACCTTGAGGGTGGCCAGGCCTGCGACCGAGCCGATAGGGTTGCCGTTAAAGGTCCCCTCTTGCATGACGAATGGGGCACCTGGATCGCTGGGTGCGAAATTCTCCATGATGTCCGCGGAGCCTGCTACCACCGACAGCGGAAATCCGCCAGCGACGGCCTTGCCCAGCGTGCACATGTCCGGGGTTACCCCGTAGAACTCCTGGGCTCCGCCGTAGGCAAATCGGAAGCCGGTGACAATCTCGTCGAAGATCAGGGGTACGTGGAATCTGCGAGTCACGTCGCGGAGCCCTTCGAGGAAACCAGGTGCGGGAGGTATGACCCTCTGTAGTGGCTCGACGATGACGCCTGCAAGCTCCTCGTGGTAGCGCTCGATGATGGCTGAGGTCGTCTCAATGTCGTTGAATGGCGCGACCAGCACATCGCCTTGGAGCGACTTTGGAATGCCAGATGAGTCTGGCGTAGGGGTAGGGAAGTCCGAGGGCTTCGACGGCGCCATGCTCATCAGACCGTAGTCGTTCATGCCGTGGAAGCCGCCCTCGAACTTGAGGATCTTGTCACGACCCCGGTATGCTCGGACGGCCCGCAAGGCGAAGAAAGTGGCCTCGGTTCCACTGCTGGCGAACCGGACCTTCTCTGCGCAAGGCACGGCTTGCACGATCTCTTCGGCCAGCAGGATGGCGTGCTCGTTCAGGCCGAAATATGTCGTGCCTTGTGAAAGTTGCTCGCTGACGGCGGCCACGACCTCCGGGTTGGCATGGCCGATTAGCATCGGCCCGGAGCCCAGTGCATAGTCGATGTACTCGTTGCCGCTGAGGTCCCAGACACGAGGTCCGCGACCCCCACGGATGACCGTATCCATGGTCACGGTGTTGCCATTGCTGCCGCCGGGCAGGTAGGCTGCGGCCTTCTCTAGCGCCTGATTTTCACTATCGCTGACGGTTCTTTTGGCCAATGGTTACTCCAAGTGATGTGCGGCTTTTCCGCATTTTGGGCGGCTATACGAGGCTATCCTTGAATTATAGCAGAGCTTGGTCCGCTACCGTATAATTGTTCGGGCCGGCTGGATCCGGCTCGGTCGACAATGAAGTAACCAAGAGCGGGACGAATGAGGTGTGCTGCTCGTTGGAGGGTTTGATGGATACGAGTGTGATTACCGGGGATATTACCGAGCAGCGCACGGGTGCTGTGATCGTGGGCCTTTTTCAGGGCGCGGAGGGCTCCGAAGGGGCTTTCGGGGCAGTGGATCGGGCTTTGGACGGGGCGTTGAAAGTCCTTATGGACGATGGAGAGATAAAGGGGAAGAAGGGCGAGTTCACATTGGTGCACACGCTGGGAAGAATCTTGCCTGCCAGGGTGCTGGTGGCTGGTCTAGGCAAGCAAGACACCTTCGATGCGGAAAGAGTTAGGATCACATCGGCCCGCGCGCTGCGCTATCTGCGTGGCAAAGGTATCGCTGATGTGGCTACTGTCCTTTTGGGCTCGGGTTCTGGTGGACTGGGCGCCGGCGTGTCGGCGCAGTCTGTTGTTGAGGGCGCGATGCTGGGACTGTACCGCTTCGACAAATACAAATCTGCCAATTCAGAGAGCAACGAGATGGAGTCGCTGACCATTGTCGAGCAGGATAGATTGACAATGGACGAGATCAGGGAGGGCATTGATCTGGGTCGCACGCTAGCAGACGCGGTGAATCTCTGTCGCGATGTTTCCAACGAACCAGCGAATTTAATGACTCCCACGCAATTATCCGAGGTTGCACTCGATGTTGCCCGTGAGGGCGGACTGGATCTCCAGGTCCTGGAGCGTGGCGACATGGCCGATCTAGGCATGGGGGCGATCCTGGGAGTCGCCAGCGGAAGTGCGCAGCCGCCAAAGCTGATCATACTGCGTTATTGGGGCGATCGGGAGGACGAATCTAACAACCTGGGTTTGGTAGGGAAGGGGATTACGTTTGACAGCGGGGGCATCTCCATCAAGGGCGCGACGAATATGGGCGCGATGAAGGGCGACATGGCGGGCGGCGGCGCCGTGATAGCCGCTATGGGGATTATTGCCAAGATGGCCCCCAAGATCAATGTGACGGCCATTGTTCCGGCGACCGAGAACATGCCTGGCGGTCGTGCGCAGCGCCCCGGCGACATTGTCACAACGATGTCTGGTAAGACCATAGAGATCGACAACACTGACGCGGAGGGTAGACTAGTCCTTTCCGATGCAATCACCTATGCCCGGTCGTTGGGGATCGGGCGTATTGTGGATGTCGCGACGCTCACCGGTGCCATCTCCACGGCCCTGGGCAAGATATGCTCGGGGGTATTCGGTAGCGACCAGGCTCTTGTGGACAGTGTTGTGGAGGCGGGCTCCGATTCGGGGGAGCGTTATTGGCAGCTTCCGATGTTCGACGGGTATAGGGATCAGTACAAGAGTGATGTGGCCGATCTCAAGAACACGGGGGGCTCCCCTGCCGGCTCCATAACAGGTGCACAGATCATCGGTGAGTTCGCGGACGGTGCGGCGTGGGTGCACTTGGATATCGCGGGGACGTCTCGCGCCGACTCTACGAAGGGGTACATACCGAAGGGCGCTACTGGTATATCGGTCAGGACGCTGGCACGTCTGGCTCAAATTCTTGCAGGGTAGCGCTCAGGTTTCAGTTTGATTTGCCTCTACGATTGTGATAGGCTGCGATGATTACTTCCGAGGTTGCCGATGACTCAGTCGACGACAGCCCCGCGGTGGACCTTTATTACCAACTACGGACTGGTCCTCGCGTACATTTTTCATAATCCAAGTCATACTGCACGCGAGATAGCCGCTCATGTGGGCGTGACGGAGCGCACGACCCACAAGATCATTTCCGATCTGGAGATGGAGGGTTATATCACGCGGCGCAAAAGCGGTCGTCGCAACCTCTACGAGCTTGATCCCGCGCTGCCGCTACGCCATCACACGAAGCAGGATGTGATGGTCGAGGATTTGCTCCACGTGTTGGCCACCAGAGGAGCCGAGGAGTTGAGCGAGGTGGCCGAAATCAGGCCGATAGGCTAGGCTTCTTCGTACGTTTTCTCCCTTCGTTCTGGCTGCTCCTTCCCCTCGTTCGCCATCCGTACTCACGATTGACCGCCTTTGCAGGTCGATGCTAGAATCTATGTGTGATGGTGAGCGTGGCCAAGCTAGGTTAAGGCGCCAGGTTGTGGCCCTGGAGATCGAGGGTTCGAATCCCTTCGCTCACCCCACGTCAGCCCTTGAAACGGACCGGCGAGACGGGTCTGTACTCCACAAGGCATTGTTGTATGCGCCCGTAGCTCAGTGGATAGAGCATCGGTCTTCGGAACCGAGGGTCACAGGTTCGAATCCTGTCGGGCGCGCCACTTCTCCACCGCATAACGAAGGCCTCCACGGGTTATTGTCCGGAACGCCCTGCTTTGTCGCAATGGATGGTTTGCTAACATTTTGCTAACCAGATATCACTACGGGGCTGCTAACATGGCTCTCGGTGTACCGGATTTGAAATCAAATTTAACTTTGCGCTGCGCATAGGGTCTTTCGTCGTCGGTACTCCGACATATTGGCCATGTCTTTGGCCGCCATTGTCCGCTGGGCCGTTCCTGACGCGTGACGGGAGGAATGATCAGAGACACTTCGTTTTCTCTTGCTGCGCCGTCTTTCCGACCTGGTATGCTCCCATTACACAGCGGCCCAACTCTCTAGGAAACACCTTGATGAGTCCCTTCATCCCGTCCTCATAGTGTTTCCCACCACCCTCAAATGACGCGAATTCGAACTCCCCGAGCGTGGGAGGCACGGTGAACTCAATGATCGTAGCCTGGCTGGAAGGGGCCTTGAGGATCATGAATCCATCGCCGCCATTCTCCACAGAAGCGATGCCTTCGTGAGTCAACATTGCCTTGCCGGACGAGACCTTCTTGGCAGGACCGGTGACCGCCACTTCGATTTCTTCAAACCAATCAGTCTCAAATCCGGTCGGTGAACCACCCTCCTTCGTTACTCCAAAACCGACCGTGAAGCCATGATCGTTCGTAGCGGAGTTGTTGTTCAGAACGACACGTACCTTCTGGCAAGCTGTCAGATCGATCCTGTCGGGGGTGAACTTATAATCGTCCATGCTAATGTTGAGTGTTCCAACCCTGGTGGTTGGATCCAGCGTGGGCGTCACCGGATCAGCCCCGCCTAT
>JASLXL010000222.1 GCA_030740335.1 SAR202 cluster bacterium
TTAAATGTGCTGATGTGTGTCGCTGATGCTTCTTATGCCAAGGTGATTGGGAGGGTCTGCTTCTACATGGTCATGGTGATGGATGACTACTCACGCTTCGCACTGATCTCTGCCTCCTTCATTGAGGTGATCCAAGGCTTAGAAGGTCCAGATCCGCTTATACTGCAGAGTAAGGCAGAGACAATACACACGAGCATGATCAGCGCTGCTATCAGGGTTGTAGAGGGTGCACCGACAAGATCCGCAGCCACGCCCACAAGTAGGCTGCCCAACTCTAAGAGCCCACTACCCATCTGGTTTACTGCCGTCACCCTTCCTCTCTGAGGATTTGGGGAAACTACCTGGATGCTCGCGCTTCGGAAGGCAGCGAAGGTATCAAACCCGCCATTGACGAGCACCAGCAGTGGGAGAGCTACACCTAGGACCGAGATGCGAGAGAAAGACAGGGCTGCCAGCACCATCAAAGCCAGGCAGTCTATCATGAACCGGCCCTTGTACTTAATCTCCCTCATGGATGCCAGAAAGAGGCTCCCCAAAGTGACACCCAACCCGGAGGGATAGGATTGAGGTGAGGGTGTCCCCTCTGCCGCCTGAAGTCGTTGCTTCAGGTCACAGGCGTCCGAATTTCGCTGATCCAATACCCTCCACTCTCTTGGCGAACAATTGCTGAGACAGGCTCGGAGGCACTGCCTTTACGGGTGAGGGACCGATCTAGTTGCGCCGCCTTCACCACCTAGACACGGTTCTCGTCGATGTAGTACCAGTTGTACTCCATGCCCAGGCCCGGCTTCTGTGAGACCACTATGTGACCGTCGCCGTCCAGCGGGTCGGGGATAGTCTCGAGGTGAGGCGGTGGAGTGTCGTGGTCGTCGCCCGGCCTGAGGACGCCTCGCTCGTAGTACTCGCACGTCGAGCCGGCTGTCGCGGCCAAAACCTGCGCGTGGGCCCAGCCGCCGCCGTGCAGCTCGCACTGCACCCCGAAGGCGTGGCAGATGTTCGCAAGCTTCCAGCACGCCGTCAGCCCACCGTGGGCGTAGTCGATGCGCAGCATGTCGGAGGCGCCCTGGCGTAGCCATTCCGCTCTGGAGTACACCCCACCAGGCGCGTACTCGGGCGAGCAGATGGTGATGTCGAGCTCGCCGGTGAGGCGTCGATAGGCTTCCATCCGAGTCTCGATCATGGGGTGTTCGAACCAGTAGAAATCGAGCTTCTCCAACTCCCGACCAACCCAGATGGCCTCTTCCAGTGTGTAAGCGCCGTAGGAGTCGAGCATTAGCCTCATGTCGTTACCGACGGCGGCACGGACCGCCTTGCAGACCTCCACGTCCTCTTTCGGGAAGCCGGGTTGCTGCGGCGCCGGCGCCCACTTATGCGGGTCCCAGAAAATGTACGCGTGGATCTTGTAGGCCTCGTAGCCGGCCTCTTTGCACGCGATGGCGTGTTCGGCGTAGACCTCGGGCGGACCGAGGTTAGAAGCGGATACGGCATACGCCTTGACGCGCTCTCTGGCCCCTCCGAGTATCTTGTGGACGGGCAGACTCACCATTCGACCTAGGAGGTCCCACAGGGCGCAGTCGACGATTCCCATATCGCGCTCGGTCAGTTTGGCGCGACTCGTCGTCATCTGGTCCATCCAGTTCCATAGCTTTTCGCGATTGAGCGGGTCCTCCCCCAGCAGCAGGGGCTTCACCGTGCCCTCGATGACCGCCTTACTGCCGCCCTCCATGTACCCAGCCACGCCCTCATCCGTGGAGATCTTCGTTATCGTCGACGTTGCGTCGATCTCCTCGGCCCACCGCTCCTTGCCCCATCGGGTGCGGTGCTCCCGGGTCCTGGTCCTGAACTCGATAACTTCGACGTCCGTGATCTTCACTGCGCCTTACCTTGTCGACGGCAAGAATGGTACAGGAACAGCCGCGGATAGCGCGGGCCGGTCGGCTTGTCCGGTCTCAGGCCCTTCCTAGACCCCATCCGAGAGTGGGTGCTCATCCCTGAGGAGTTGGAGAAACGCTCGCTGGGCCGCAGATAGGTGCTCGCCATTCCGGTAGACGACCGTAAGAGGGCGGTGGCAGTCCCAGCCCTCGACGTCGGGGGCGGCGCTGAGCTTCGAGGCGACACCCAGCCCCAGCCCGGCAGTCCCAGCACGCTTCATGGCTTCGTTGCTGCCAAGCTCCATCGCGATGACGAAGCTCACCTCGTGTGTCTCGAGACACACGAGGCCGTTTGTAGGGCCGACCACGTGTCTCTTTGTAGGTGCTTGCGAAGGACTTCACCCCTGTCCTAAGGATCAGCCAGCCGACACTCACCTTCTCGCCCTTCAACTTTCCGATGCGACAGAAATATTTGACCGTCTCTGGATGAAGGTTCAGTGTGGAGGCAGCTTCTACGGTAGTCAGGAATTCTTTAAGCATAAGTGCCTATTGTTCCTAAACTGGATCTAGTGCGTGTTCGCGGTAATCTTACGCTCGTGGGAAGGTCTTGTCATCCCCGAACCGTCGAACCCCTATTCGAACCCTAGATTTATAGCTGGGCCGTAGCTGAGTGCGAGTAGGGTTCGAACGGTTCGAGTGCTTTCCGGGTGCACGACACACGCATGGCAGAGCTGCCCCAGGCTACCTCTGACGATTGTGCTGCTGGTCGCAATGCCGCCGGCCTATGTTCGGGCAAACTGTCAGCCTCGGTCAGGATCACGGTCCTGTGGGTGAATTGCTCGTCGTTGTAGATCAGCGCCCGAGGCGATGAAGCCCTGACCAGATAGAAAGATGTCTTTGGGAAGAACGGCAACGACGCGTCGACGCCGGCGTTCTTCCCAGACGCGCTCTGGGATATGTAGCCCAGGTTCAGCGGAGCCTGCAGCAGTCGGCTCGTGATGGCGAAGTAGCTCATCATGGCGGGACGGGTGTCTCCAGCGAAGCACGTAGCACGTATCGCACCCTTCAGTTGATCGAGGACGTCGGGGCTGTGCAGCAGCGTGCGAGCCTTGGCCAGGCACTTACGTGCCTCCGCGCTGAAGGCTTCGGCACGAAGCTCAGCGAACGGCCTGGCCGCCTCCATGAGCGCCAGCATCCGGTCCTTGAAGTTGTCGGGATCTAGAAGATAAAGATCCGATGGGTCTTTTGCATCGGGCGGAGCCTGGATTACCTGGACGTCAGGAAGGTCCTGACAGACAGCATCGATAAGTCTGTCGCCTCCATCGTCCGGCTCGCGCCAGACGGCAACTTCAATGCCTGCGAGGTAGAGGCCAAGAGCCTCCTTCTACGTCGAGGCTCCAGGTACGCCGAGTGCAGGAATGCGATGGTGCCAGAGCGTCCATGCATCCGAATCTCCTTCTACCAGCACCGCCTTCCCTGACCTCTTGATCTCTTTGAGGAATGGAAGACGATATAGAGTGGTGTGATCATCCCGCCGCCACCTATAACACAAGGCTCCATCTAAGGACAGGCGCTTACGCACTGCTTTAACGTCGCCCGACTCGTCGGCGTATGGTATGTCCACCGACGGTCTGCAGCTGCTCCCGGCTCCAGTGAACCCACCGTCACGTCCAGGGAGCGAAGAAAGTCCTCCGGAAGGCCCTTGGCTTCAGCCAGCTCGGCAACGGTAAGGCCAGAACCGGAATCCTCTAACTGGATGCCCAGCAACTCAGCTAGTTCACGTGGTGACCAGTAGCGGCTGCATGCGGAGAAGCACTTACCACCACCGCCGGGGTAGAGGT
>JASLXL010000223.1 GCA_030740335.1 SAR202 cluster bacterium
ATTCAGACGATTCTATGGGGAACATCGGTGAATACGGTGGCTGTTGCGACGACGAATGCGAGTGTGACTGCTGTGTCCGCAGCTGCTAGGGCGGCAACGTCGCACGGATAGCGCGATAGCTGTCGTAGCGGCTCCTCGCGAGAATTCCGTTCTCCAAGGCCTTGAGCACTTCGCAATCCGGCTCGTCGCCGTGAGAGCAATTGTAGAAGCGACACCCGGGGACGAGGACAGCCATTTCGGGGAACAGATCCGATAGCTCGTTTTGGAGCACGCCCCTGACAGCGATGTCCCGCACGCCGGGTGTGTCGATAATCGCGCCCCCTGCTTCCAGAGGATACATTGCCACGCCGACGGTCGTGTGTCGTCCCTCGGTGCGGCTTCGATCCATGCTAATTTCCTGGGTGCGTAAATTGAGCCCCGGCTGAACCGCGTTCAGCAGCGAGGACTTCCCCGTTCCCGACATGCCTGCCAGCACAGTCGTCTTGCCCGCCAGGGCATCCCGCAACTCATCGACACCCGGCCCACTGGCCGCGCTCGTCAGTAGTACCTGGTAACCCAATTCATAGTAAGGATGCATGGTTAGTTGCAGTTCGGCGTCGTCCTCTACAAGATCTATTTTGTTGACGCATACGAGAGGGTCGAGGCCTCCCCGGATCGCAGCGATCACGTACCGGTCGATCATTTCAAGCCAAATCTTTGGCCCTCGCCACGAAGACACAATCAGTATCTGGTCCGCGTTCGCCACTACGACCCGTTGACGTAGGGCGTTAAACGATTCGGGTCGAGAGAGAGCCGTACGGCGTGGTAGAACCTCCTCGACTACCCCCGTCCCATCCCCTTCTTTCGACAGAAGCACGCGGTCACCTACGGCAACTACGTTGGAATACTCGGTATCTGCGGCAGTGAGTCTGCCTCGCAAAGTGCAATCCACGGTGCGCCCATCGATCTCGATACGACAGGAGCCGACGCCGGTGGCGATGACCAGACCCCCTTCCATGGAGACCTCGGAGACGGCCTCAACCTCCGCCGCGTCTTGGTCTATTTCAAACGCGGCCTGCTCGGCTGCCCGCCGCCGGTCACCCTCATCGCGAGGCATCAGCCGCTCTAAGCCTCCGTGCAGGGCCTCATCCGGGCCATCCGGATCCTGGTCTACCCAGCCCTTACGTCGTGGCGGGTTCCGGTTCAGATTGCGTTTCAACTTCTTGCGCGCGACTTTTACTCGATTCTTGCTGCTCGCCTTGGCCATCGCATTTTTGTGTTTCTTGACGGAATCGTCAGACAATATTTTCGGTTCCTTTGTTTCGGAGCTAAGTGGCGCTCCCGGCGTACCTCCCTATTTAAAGGGCACCCTGCCAGATAACGAAACGCCACTGGCCAGTTGCGACCCATGGCGTTTCAGGTAATTCGATCTCAGGGCAAGCGGCCCTGGAAGAAATAAGAAAGCCACGAGTTGCGCAGCAGTTGCTGTCGTCCCGTGGCCTGAAAGCGGAGAGGAGAGAGAACACCGGTCAGGTTGTCTGCTATGAAGCCTCCAGCGAGAGCGGCAGCCACGGACGGTTGATACATTGGTATGTCATAGTTCTGCCTCCTCTCTCACCGGCTTGACGCCAAGGCTTGATGCCAATATGTTGTTTCGTCCCGGATTATACACGAATGCGCAAGGGTGCGCCTTGCCATCCACTTAGATCGGCAATCAGATCGACCACTGCTCAACTGCATGGGGATCAAGCTCGAGCCCCAGGCCCGGCTTGTCGGGGAATGGCGACCACATGCCGTCCTTCTGTGGTGGGATTTCTGTATACCATTCCAGGTCGCAGGCCACATCAACACCCAGGTATTCGACGGCCTTGAGGTTGGGCGTAGCACATGCCAGGTGCAAATGCACGAGTTGGAACGCGTGAGGCGCGACAAGCAGATTAAAGGAGTGGGCGAGGTGTGCTACCTTCATCCACTCGGTAACCCCGCCGACACGGGCGACATCGGGCTGCGCAATATCCACCGCGCCACCCGCGATCAACTCGCGGAACCGGTACTTGTATGACTCTAGCTCACCGGCCGCAACGGGTATGTCGATGGCCCTGCGGACCTCTGCCAAACCATGGGAATCGTCCACCAGCACCGGCTCCTCGAACCAGCCGACCTGGGATTGCTCGAACTCCCTGGCCATGTAGATGGCTTGCTTCGGGTAGTAACCGTAGTTGCCGTCGATGTAGAGAGCAACGTCGTCGCCGATGGCCTTTCGAACCGCGGCCACCCTGGCTATGTCCTCCGCCTCGCCTCGGCCGTAGTCCCTCGCCACCTTCATCTTGACTCTACGGATACCCTGTTCGACGTACCCGGACATCTCGGCGACCAACTCCGCCTCTGAGAGATTGGTCCAGCCGCCTGAACCGTATATTGGTACCGCGTCGGTGTAGGCCCCGAGCAGCCTGTACAGTGGCAAGGCCAGCGCCTTGGCCTTGAGGTCCCACAGGCCTATATCTACCGCCGACAGTGCCTGGGACGCTATCCCCTTGTTGCCGAATGTGCGGAGCTTCCAAAACATTTCGCTCCACAACTGCTCTATGTCGAATGGATCCTGTCCGATAAGAATTTGCTTGAGGACCGTCTCAATGAGCTGTGCACTGCCCGGGGAGGCCTGCCCGACGCCAAGCCCTTCGATATCCTCGTCGGTCTTGATGTGTACGAAGAGATGGCTGCGACCTCCTGCACCCGGCCCAGGCGGCGCCAAGGTACCATCCTGCACCGCCGGGACATTTGGGTAGTGGAGGGTCGTGGTAGTAACGTCGACTATCTTCATAGCGTCTCCTGGGCGAGTGAAAAGCGAGAGGCGGCGGACAGCCACGAAACTTGGACTCAGTGTAGTTGGAGGACTGTTCGCAGTCAACGGCGCCGCCGGTCCGCGCTTGACACACGAGAGATCCGACGACAGAATTCGGCGGAAGTCTGAATGTATGGAGGCCATGTTGCCCACAATGAAGGCCGGCGTTGCTACGGGTCTGGGCCAACTACGCTGCGAGGAAGTACCGGCGCACGAACCACAGCCCGGTAAGGTACTGGTGCGGACGATCAAG
This sequence comes from SAR202 cluster bacterium, assembly GCA_030740335.1. The sequence continues at coordinate 3,075 of JASLXL010000223.1, forward strand.
GCGTCCATCTGTGGCAGCGACCTTCACGTCGTCTATATGGGATGGAGTGTGGAGTCGTTTCCTCTGGCCAACGGCCATCCAGGGCACGAGGGCGTCGGAGAGGTCGTTGACGGCGGCGGCACTGGCTTTCTGCCTGGAGAGCTGGTATTGACGGTCCCCTTCCCGGCCACAGCCCACACCTTCTCCGAATACCAGCTCATCGACCCTGCTAGTCTGCTGCGCTTGCCAGACGGGCCGCCGCTATCCCACATGCTCATGGCCCAACAGTTGGGCACCACGATTTTCGCTTCGCACAAGTTGCCCTCACTCGTCGGCAAGACTGTAGTAGTGCTAGGACAGGGCTCTGCTGGCCTGTTCCACAACTTCGTCCTGCGTCGGCTTGGCGCAGATCGAATCATTGTTGTCGAGCCTGTCGCCGAGCGCCGAGCCGCGGCCATGGCGATGGGAGTAGATGAGACAATCGACCTGACAGGCGCCGCGGCGACAAACGGGGTGATGGACCTGACTGATGGCAAAGGAGCGGACGTGGTGATCGAGGCGGTGGGCAGTGTCGAGACGCTGAATCAATCCCTGCACATGGCGCGGCTAAAAGGGCAGGTAGTTGTCTTTGGGCTCCCCCCGACGGCAGAGCATATCCCCTTCGACTGGGACGCGATGTTCCAGGGACGCCTCACAGTGCATGCGGTCCGAGGCGCTCAAGAAGAGGCAGGCCTGCCGGATTTCAAGCTCGCGCTCAACTACATCGTCAAGGGGGAGATCGACGTGTCGCCGTTCGTAACCCACGACTACCCGATCTCGAGGATCCAGGACGCCTTCGACATCGCATACTCACGCGAGGACGGCGCACTCAAGGTTTCGCTCAGCTTTTAGTTCGCAATCCCGACAGCATAGTCTTCGACGCGCCGTCTTCAGCGAGCCCGAACCCCTAGTTCGTGAGAATGTCGAAGATATTACCGATCTTGCCACCAGCGTTCATTTTATATACATCGGTGTAGCCGCAGTTGGCGCACGACACCGTCGCGAATTTTTGGTTCTGTAGATTCAGGAACCGAGAAAGTCCCGAACCAGTCGTCCTGATCTCCGAGGTCTCGAATTCGGTTGTCTCGCACTTAGTACAGGAGTACTGTTGTTTCGCCATTGGTCTCCTTCTTGTCTTAGCCACTTGTCTTGCCACCGTTCCCAAGCAAAGCAAGGCGACTATAAGATACTATAAGATAATTGTAACTCTCCTTGATTGTAAGTTGTAACTCTCATTGATTGTAAGTTGGACCCGACACGATGTCAACATGTCGAGATCCTACTGGAAGGGCCCTCGAATTCAGGACTCGAATACCTGGGGTAGGGACAGCGCAACCGTTTGCGCTATCTGTGTCGAGACGAATACCTATGGAATCCTCTCCCGCCCGAACCCCACACCGCATCCCGTCGACGACCCCCTGATCGCCTCCACGTGACATTACACTGGCGGGCTGCTAAAAAGGAGTGTACAAAACGGACAGAGTCTTTCGGGCATGTTGGCCCACTCCCACGTCCCTAATTTTCTTAGCTACCGAGGTGGATGACTTGATGACGCCGCAACCCCACGAGATGACCGTCTCTCAGGCCGCCGAAGCCATAGCCCAGCGCTCACTCTCGCCCGTCGAATTGATGCAATCCCTCCTAGAACGTTCCAGCGCTCAGGACCCCGTGCTTCGAGTTTGGGAAACCCTTGACGAAGACGCGGCAATGAAGGCCGCACGGCGCTCGGAGCAAGCCCTTTCCAAGAACGAAACGGTCGGGAGACTCCAAGGGGTGCCCATCGGAGTCAAGGACATCTTCAACACGCAGGGCATGAGGACCAGTTCCGGTTCACCCATATACGCCGACTTCGTCCCGGACCACGACTCGACGGCGGTGGCACGCCTCAAGAGCGACGGCGCCATTGTCATGGGCAAGACCGTCACCACAGAGTTCGCCTCCTTCGATCCGCCGCCGACCCGCAACCCCTGGGGTCTCGACCACACGCCGGGCGGCTCAAGCAGCGGCTCAGCGGCGGGCGTAGCCGCTCGCATGTTCCCCGCTGCCCTAGGCTCCCAAACCGCCGGCTCGGTACTCCGCCCGGCCTCCTACAACGGCGTCGTAGGATTCAAGCCCACGCTGGGACGCATCAGTAGACACGGCGTGTTTCCGGTCTCGTGGTCCGTCGATACTCTCGGCTACTTCACCAGGTCTGTAGAGGACGCGGCGCTGCTCTTAGATATCCTTGCCGGGCACGACCCCCTGGACACGGCATCGTCCGAGGCACCAGTCGAGCCATACCACCAGGCAGCGACGACGAGCGGGAAGCCGCCTCGTATCGGACTGATTCGTGACTTTTTCTTCGAGCGGGCGGAGGCTGACGTCCGTAGTCACACCGAGCGGGTGGCCGCTAAACTCGCCGATGCTGGTGCGCAGGTCGAGAATATCCGGGTCGCTGCGAACTTCGACGACATGCTCGCAGCTCACCGCGTGGTAATGTCCGTGGAGATGGCGGCGGTCCATCAGCAGGTCTTCGAGACGCGTGCTGACGATTACGCGCCGCACGCAAGGGAGACCATCGAGGCGGGCCTGGTCCTGCCAGGCATCACATACGTACAGTCCCAGCGCATACGTCGACGGTTTCGCAGGAGCATGGAAAAGGCAGCCAGCGCCTGTGACATACTGCTCACCCCGACAACGGCAACACCCGCTCCTCGCGATCTCGGTACTACCGGCGATCCGTGGTTCCAAACGCCGTGGACCACAGTGGGTTTCCCAACGATCACTCTGCCTTGCGGCTTGAACTCCGATAGGATGCCTCTAGGAATTCAACTCGCAACAGGTCGATTTTCAGAGTCCAAATTGTTGGCGGCCGCCAACTGGTGCGAGACAGTCTTGGGGAAGGACGGAGAGGCGTGGTCGACGCCGCCCGATCGAAACTAGGGGTTTGGAGCGGAAAACAGACCTCTGGAACAATAAAAGAATCCATTCGTGGCGATTCGATTTCCTAGCATCGACCGACCTGACCCAAGCAACAATCACGACCTAATCTGGAGTTAGGCGCAAAAAAACCGGTTGCCGCCCTGAAATTGTGCCCTGAACCTATGGCGAGAGTGTTTTACAACACGCGATTTAGGGGAATACACGTTGTTTCTATCGAATAGCCCCATGCTATAATATGATCATCCCCAGTTGGAGCCGTACTTGAAGATAACCCAAGACGAGGCAGTGGACCGTCAGACTATCCTCCACATCGAGTTGGAGGACAAGGACTTGGCCCCGTACCTCGACCGCTCATACCGTAAGCTGGCACAGCAACTGTCGATCCCGGGCTTTCGCAAAGGCAAGGCACCACGGACCATCGTGGAGAGTTTTGTCGGACGAGAGAGTCTCATCCACGAGTCTCTCGACGACATGTTGCCAGTAATGACGCAGCGCGCCATCGATGAGCAAGAGATCGAGGCCGCCGGCACGCCGGCCGTCGAGCTTCTCGAGCTCAATCCCGTCACAGTCAAAGCCACGGTCCCGCTGATTCCAGAAGTGAACCTGGGCGCTTACAAAGACATCCGGCTCGACGATACCCCCGTCGAAATCACCAGCGAAGACGTGGATGGCAGGTTGGGCGAGCTCCAAGACCAGGCATCGTCCTGGGAGCCGGTGGAGCGAGAAGTGGCAGCCGGCGACATGACGACCATGGACGTCAAAGGCCACGTCGACGAAGAGTACATTCTGAACAACGAGGGCTCAGTGTACGTCATCGATCTTGAGAGCACGCTGCCATTCGCAGGCTTCAGCGAACAACTCGTTGGAATGGAGGTCGGTGTCGAAAAAGAGTTCACGCTGAAGGTACCCGACGACCACGCCGACAACCGTTTTGCGGGACAGAACATCCACATGAGCGTCACCGTGAAAGACATCAAGGAACGACTGCGACCCGAGTTGGACGACGAGTTCGCCAAAAGCGTCGGCGACGGCTACGAGACATTTGTTGAGCTTCGGGAAAGTACGGAGGCTGAGCTCAAGACGCAGTCAGAGGAGGCGCAGGCGGCACAGTACCGCGAGTCTGCCCTTGACGCACTAGTAAGTGGAGGCACCTTCGAGGTGGCTCCACTGCTAATCGACCACGAGGTCGAACACATGATTGACCGAAGGGACCGCTTCGTGGAGCGGCTTGAAGTCAGCATGGACGACTATCTGCGCTATACCGGCAAGAGCGACGAAGAGATGAAGGTTGAGATGCGAGAGCACGCAATGGAGAGATTCACGCGCTCGTACGCCCTATCCAACTTGGCAGAGGCGGAGAATATCGTTATACCAGACGAAGATATCGACGAACGGATCAAGGAGCTTGAGGCGGCTCGAGAAGGCCAAGAAAATACTTCCGAGGACCAGTCGGAGGTCGACCTGAATTCGGAGGTGGCGCGGACTTCGATCAAGGAATCGCTGCTCGTAAGCAAGTCACTGGACAGGCTCGTAAGAATTGCCAAGGGCGATGAGACCACCGAGGCGTCAAAGGCAAACGATGTGGAACCGGAAGAGGGAGGCGACACAGACAATGCAGAGTCCTGAAAATATCATTCCGATGGTGGTCGAAAGCGGCGCCCGGGGTGAGCGAGCATACGACATCTACTCTCTTCTCCTAAAGGAGAGGATTATATTTCTGGGCACCCCAATAAATGACCAGGTGGCGAACGCCATCATTGCCCAGTTCCTGTTCCTGGAGCGGGAAGACCCAGACCGGGACATAAACCTATACGTGAACTCACCGGGCGGCTCGGTCTATGCCGGCCTGGCAATTATCGACGCGATGAACATGATCCGACCTGACATCGCGACCTACTGTGTCGGTATGGCTGCCAGTTTTGGCACTGTCATTCTGTGCTCGGGCACCGAGGGCAAGCGTTACGCGCTGCCGAATGCAACCGTCATGATGCACCAGGTTATAGGCGGCGTGCAGGGCCAGGCGTCCGACCTCGAAATTCACGCCCGAGAAGCGCTGAGGCTGCAGGCCACAATCCGCGACATCTTTGTGGAGAGGACCGGACAGACCAGTGAAAAGATCTCCCATGACACCGACCGTGACTACTTTATGACTGCCCTGGAAGCGAAGGAATACGGGCTGATTGACGACGTGCTCACGGGCCGGGACGATGATGAACAAGAGGCCGCTGCGGACTAGATACTAGCCGACATTCAGCTAAACTCCACCTAACGAGAGGGGCATATGCCAACGTCGAGGAGTGGCCAGAGCACATATAACTGTTCTTTCTGCGGAAAAGCCCAGGGACAGGTAACACGGCTCATCGCCGGTCCTGATCGAGTGTTCATTTGCGACGAGTGCGTCGCGCTCTGTGGGCAAATCATCACGGAGGAAAGTCCGGCTGCGCCCGCGCGCAACGCCACTGGCCTGATGGCCAAGGGTGTCAGCCCCAAGTGGCTGTACCAGCAACTCAACGAGTACGTCGTCGACCAGCAGAGAGCCAAGAAGGTCCTCAGCGTCGCCATCTACAACCACTACAAGCGCGTCTGGTCAAACCATAAGTCCGACGAGGTCGAGCTACAAAAAACCAATATCCTGATGTTGGGGCCAGCGGGTTCAGGTAAAACGCTACTGGCCCAGACCCTGGCAAAGGTTCTGGATGTACCCTTCGCCATCGCCGACGCAACCTCGCTGACCGAGGCAGGATACGTGGGCGAGGACGTGGAGAACATCCTACTCCGCCTAATCCAGGCCGCCGATTTCGATGTCGCACGAGCCGAGCAGGGCATCATATATATCGACGAGATCGACAAGTTATCCCGCAAGAGCCCCAACCCGTCCATTACCAGGGACGTGTCCGGCGAGGGCGTGCAGCAGGCGCTGCTCAAGATCATCGAAGGAACCGTGGCCAGCGTGCCGCCCCAGGGCGGTCGCAAGCACCCGCACCAGGACTTCCTCCAGATCAAGACCGACAACATTCTTTTCATGTGTGGCGGAGCCTTCGAGGGGCTCGGAGAGATCGTCGAACGCCGCGTATCGAAGGACAAGACCAGTATCGGATTCAGTTCCCGAATCAAGGGAACTGAGGATGTCGACACGGACATCGGCCTGCTGAATCAGGTCATCGCAGATGACCTGCTCAACTACGGGTTCATCCCGGAACTAGTCGGACGCCTCCCCGTAACTGTCGGGCTCTCCAAGTTGGATCAGAACGCGCTCGTCAAGGTACTCACCGAGCCCAAGGACGCACTGGTCAAACAGTACCAAGCCTTGTTCAACATGGACGAAGTCGAGCTAGAGTTTTCGGAAAAGGCCCTCGTAGCTACGGCCGAGGAGGCACTCAAGCAGGGCACCGGCGCTCGCGGTCTGCGATCCGTCCTCGAAAGCACCCTGCTGGATGTCATGTACGAGCTACCGTCTATGAGCGGGGTTTCTCGCTGCTCGGTCGACGAGGACGCGATATATGGCACGGGGGAAGTCACCCTGGTCACGGAAAACTCGGAGCCCGTCAGGCTAGAGCCGTCTGTGGAGCAGAAGTCAGCCTAGCATACCCCTTCCATCTGATATCGAAAGAGACCGCTCCCTTACAAGGGAGCGGTCTCTTTTTTGTTCATCGCATGGATATGCACTTCCTGATCCTACCTAGCGACGTGCGGCAATGCTCACCAGCAGCCTGATAGCTTCACTCCTGGTAGATCCATGATTGAACCCACTGTAGCGGATCGCATCTGTGAGATCCGACACCGCGGCGCTAACGTTGCCTTGATCCAGCCGAACCAGAGCGCGAATGTAGTAGGCACGGGCAGCAGTTCTCTCTAGCGAAATCGCCTCGTCAGCTTCGAGAATCGCTTGCGCATTGTCGCCATCCCTGTAAAAGCTCTCAGCGAGGGCCGTATGAGGATATGCAGGCTCCGGGAGCCTTGCTGTGGCAGCCCAGATGCCCAGGAACAGCAGCACGGCCGCTACAGGCATTACCCACCACCTTTTCGCCAGAGACGTCGAGTCAACCAGTGCGCGTTGGACGCCAAATTCGACGAGCCTGTAGCGGGGCGAAATCGCAAAACCAATAAAGAACCCTGCAACGAGCCCCCCAAGATGGGCCCAGTTATCGACCTCCTCGGTCTGGATGCCCGATACCAGGACGAGCCCAGCGACCATCAGGACGCCCACCAGGCTCTGCCTGCCCTCCTTGCCGAAGCTGTCGCGATTGACGGCGAAGAACACCGCAAGGGCCCCGAGTGTGCCGAATATCGCTCCAGAGGCCCCGGCCCCCACGGCGACGGTGTTGAATCCAAAGCTGGCCACGCTGCCAAATAGGCCCGCCAGCAGATAGATGATCAGGAAACGAAGGTGGCCAAAACTACTCTCGACCAGCCTCCCCACTATAAACAGCCCTAGCCCGTTCATGACCAAGTGGGCCAGACCGGCGTGCAGGAACATCGCGGTGAATAGTCTCCAGTATTCGCCGCCCACAATTAGCGGGCCGAACATGGCTCCGAAGTCGATGAGGTTTTGCGGGTCCCGGGTATCGCCAGCAGTACTAGTGGCCAGCCAAATCACGGCGTTGGCCGCAAGCAGCCCCCATGTAGCAAGAGGCGCATCTCGCCATCCCGGAAACATGCTGCGGCGCTGCACGCCCTTTGGGGGGATAGGTTCGGGGTCCTCGTGGTCTATGGACACTGCGCGCACGAAGTGGGAATCTTCAGCGCGGCGTGGCTCAGACACACAACCGCGCTGTGTGATCGGGAAGGATTCACGAGAATTTGGGGCGGTGTGTAGTTCATCTCAATAGTAGAACGCCACTTGCCGGCTGACGATTACATCCCAGTGGAGCAGACTTGGCCCGTCGGCAAACCTCACCCCACCCAACTAAGCGTGCGCAGCACTAGTGCCGGCGCCCTATGATGCGCTTCTTGATTTTGGTGAGGGTAGTCAGCACATGGACCAACGGGCTCATGCGGCGACCGACTATTTGGCCCTCCGCCAGCGCGCGCAAGAAATCTTCGGGGGAGCCGTCGAACTCTGGCATCTCTACGTAGGCTCGACCTATCTCCATAGTCGTATGGGCGTCCGTGACCCCTGAGGTGATGAAGCCATGGGTCCGTGCGAACTCCTGTGCCTTCCGATCGTCGCGAGCCAGGTTGTTGCGAGAGTTGAACCCTTCGACGATGTCGATGTAGGGGAGTATCTCGTGTAGTGCGTCCGTCTCGATGACATGGGAGCGAAATCGGTCGAATGGGTGGGGGATAGAGACCAGGCCGCCCTGATCCTTGATTCGCTCCACCGTCTGGAGGGCTGTCAGGCCTGCCGATATAGTCTCCTTCAGAAACAGGCCGGTGATCTCGCCCGAGGCGGAAGCGACCTCCTCGCCGATAATCACCTTGAAGGGTGCGATCTCCCTTACAGCGAGAGAGCCTTCGATGGTGTTGTGATCCGTCACCGCGACGTAGTCGAGGCCAACATCTGCACACCGCTTTGCCATCGCCTCGGGGGAGACCTCCGAGTCGGGGGAGAAGTGCGAATGCATATGGAGGTCGGCCCTCAAATGCCTAGCCGCCGGACTCAGGCGGGAGCCGCATCTGCTCGCCGTATGCGGTCTGGATCCTGGTGATTTTCAACTCCGCTGCTGCCAGCATCTCACTGCAAACCCGCGCGAGCTTCATGCCGTCCTCGTAGAGATTGGTGGCCTCGGAGAGCGTCAGGTCGCCGGACTCCATAGCGCTGACTACAGCCTCCAGCCGACCCATGGCTTGCTCAAAGGTCGTGTCGTCGGGCACTTTTTTGGTAGTCATGCCGGGGTGACCGGCAGAGTGATTAAATACACTTTCAACGATCTCCCTGGCGCTCCTCCTCGGAAAGGGGAGCGGGAAAATAGCGTCTGAGTCGCCGGTAAAATGTCGTGGCCTCGGTACAGTACGCCCGGATCAGGCGTGATCGACCCGCCCCTTTGGTGCACGCGACGTGCTTGGCGCCACTACGTCTGCAGAAAGGCTGCCCTTGGCCAGCGTGATCTCGATACCGTCGCCGACACCCACCTGACCGGGATCGCTGACCAGGGTGGATTCGTCAGCGGTCTGTACTATAGCATACCCCCTGCGCAGGGTGTCTTTGGGGCTTAGGGCCCGAAGACGCATCGAGAGAGCCTCCGTGCTGGTGGTCCTTGCATCGAGGTTCTGGCGGAGATTCATACTTGCTCTTCGCAGCAGTTCGTCGACACGGATACGCTTCTGATCAAGGCCAGGTCCGACCCGCAAGAGCCGGGGGCCGAGCCGTCTGATGACCTCGCTACGATGGAGCAGGGTTCGGGACACCGCTGACGTCAGTGTACGACGTATTGCCAGGAGACCGGCCGAAAGCTCGGCCTGGTCAGGCACCGCAATTTCGGCCGCCACCGAGGGTGTCGGCGCGCGCACATCGGCGACCATGTCAGCCACTGTGGTGTCCGTTTCGTGCCCGATTGCGCTGATGAGTGGCGCACCACACCCAAAAATCGCCCTGGCTACAGCCTCCTCGTTGAAAGGCCACAGGTCCTCCAGCGAACCGCCGCCACGGGCAAGGATCACCACATCAACGTCTGGCTCCGTGTCCAGGGCCGCGAGACCGTCAACGATTGTGGCTGCCGCGCGCTCCCCCTGCACTAGCACAGGCACAAGCGACAGCTCGGCCAGCGGATAGCGCCGCTCGATGACGCTTTTGATGTCCTGCCAGACGGAGCCAATCGGCGAGGTAACCGCGACGACACGCCGCGGATAACGCGGTATTTCGCGCTTTCGCGACTGTGAAAAGAGTCCCTCGCTCTCAAGCTTAACGATCAACTGCTCCAGCTTCATGCGGAGATCGCCCACGCCCTCGGGCTGCACAACGTCCGCGATTAGCTGCAGATCACCTCGCGTTTCGTACAGAGAGACACGTCCGTGGGCGATGACAGACATCCCATTTGCCAGCAACTCGGCGCCGCGAGAACTACGGCTGAACATCGCGCAGCGCAGGGTAGAGCTGGAATCACGCAATGTGAAGTAGCTGTTGCCAGAGCCAGGCCGGGCGAGATTAGCCACCTCGCCGCTGACCCATAGGTCCTGAAGTGCGGAGTCTTGATATAGCAGGTCGCTCAAGTAGCCCGCTACCTGAGTTACAGAGTAGATCGCCATGTCATGCCCTGGACAGGTAGTCTCCGGTGCGTGTGTCGACTTTGACCTTTTCGCCCTCCGAAACAAATAGGGGCACTTGCACGACGTGCCCCGTCACCAGCGTCACCGGCTTCGTGCCTCCCTGGGCCGTGTCTCCACGGTGGCCCGGTGGCGCATCTTTGACTTCCAAATCAACCGTGATCGGCATGTCGATAGCAATGGGCTGCTCTTCGTAGAAGACTACATCCACGGTAGTCTCCTCCACCAGGAATGGCAGCGCGTCCTTTATCTGATCCTCGGACAGCGGGAACTGATCGAAGCTCTCTGTGTCCATGAAGTAGTACAGGTCAACGTCAGCATAGATATACTGTGCACTGCGTCGCTCAACAGCCGCGATGGACAGTTTGACGTCGTAGCCCTGGAACGAGCGGTCGACGATCCGGCCGGTCAGCAGGGAACGAAATCGAACCTGCATCACTGGCGCGCGCTGTTGCATCTTGCGCGAGCTATACTCGACGACTACATATGGCTCCCCATCCAACTCGATCGGAAGCCCTTTTTTCAGATCTCCGTACCCAATCGTCATGCTCGGCTCCCTTACAAGTCTACGTCCATTTTCGCGGCCTTGGAGAGCACTCGTGCTCGCCCAGACTCCATCACCACCACATCCTCGATCCGCACCCCACCCCAGTCGGGCAGATAGATTCCTGGCTCGATGGTGAACACCATACCGTCCGCCAGCACGTCCGAGGCCCTGGGACCAACACGCGGGTACTCATGGACTGCAAGTCCGACGCCATGCCCAAGGCTGTGTCCGAATGCGTCGCCGTAGTCAGCCTCGACTATGACATCACGAGAGATGGCGTCGGTCTCCTCGCCCGTCATTCCAGACCGGACCTGCTCCTGAGCCGCAAGCTGCGCACGGAGCACCGTGCTGTACACCTTTTTGAAGGTATCGTCAGGCTCGCCTACAAATATTGTCCGCGTAAGGTCGGCACAGTAGCCCTCGTATGCGGCTCCCATGTCTATCACTACAGGCTGTCCATCGCGGATCACGGTGTCGTCGGCACGATGGTGTGGCAGAGCACCATTGGGACCAGCGCCGACGATGATGTCGAACGCCATCGCCTCCGCACCCTGCTCTCGCATCGACTTCTCCAGATCCCACGCCACCTGCGCCTCGGTCATGCCTGGCACAACCGCCGGCCCGATCTCGTCGAGGGCACGGTCGGTGATCTCGATTGCTCGTGACAGCAGCACAAGCTCTTCTTCGTACTTCGTCGCCCTGATCTTGTCGATTATGTCAGACGTCTCGACCAGCGTCAGGCTATCATCGCCGTCCGCCTCCGTGACCGCTTTGAGGAATGCCGTATGCGTGCCCACGGTCATCACCTCGGCCTCAAAACCGACTCGCCGAGCCGAGGCTGCTGATGCCATCTCTGGCAGCCACGACAGGGTAGCGCCGGTGCGCTCCACCCTGAATTCCGGCGACTGCTTCCCGGCCTGCTCAATATACCGGAAGTCTGTGGCCAGCACAGCGTCCGTACGACTGATGAACAGATAGCCGGCCGACCCCGTAAACCCGGATAGATATCGACGGTTCTCCGGGCTGGACACAAGGAACGCGTCCAACTCCAATTCCTCAAATGCGTCGCGCAGTCGCGCCAGTCTGTTGATGGTACTCACTCGCCCGCTTCTGCTTCTCGAATGTGTGCCACAAGATACTCGAGGGCGTGCAGATAACCTCGCCATCCCAGGCCCGCAATCTGACCGACGACCACCGAGCTAAGCACTGACCGGCGTCGGAACTCCTCGCGAGAGTGGACGTTGGACAGGTGTACCTCTATAGCCGGTATCTGGGAATCTGCGAGGGCGTCGCGCAACGACAGACCGTAGTGAGTAAGTGCGCCGGCGTTCATGACGACACCTGCCGATTCCCGAGCAGCACCCTGCAAATAGTCCACGAGAGCACCCTCGTAGTTGGATTGAAAGAAGTCCACATCCACGCCCAACCCAACGGCCTTGTTGCGAATTCGGTCCTCGATCTCCACAAGGGTATCGCCGCCATATACCGCCGGGTTCCTCGTCCCGAGCATGTTCAGATTAGGTCCATTGATCACAAGAATTTTCATTACTCACCTTCACTACGCTTCGACTTTTTCTCACCACAATCCAATATTAGAATTATCCTCACTTCACCCTTCTCCATCATCAGTGAGGGGTGCCGCCATCGCCTTTGCCGCCCGGGGGTGTGCCGATAAGTACACTGCCTTGGACTTGGACTGGGTGACGTGGGTATATATCTGCGTCGTCGCCGGGCTAGAGTGACCCAGCAATTCCTGGACCACTCGCAGGTCCGCACCGCCGTCCAAAAGGTGTGTCGCGAAAGAGTGTCGCAGGGTGTGAGTGTGAATCCCAGACCTCAGCCCCCCCTTGATCGCATATCGACGGACCTTCTCCTGAATACTTCGCTGGCTGAGCGGTGTGCCTAGACGGCTCAAGAACAGCGCGCTGCCCGATCTGGCGTTAACCAACTTCGGACGCAGTTCGCCCAGGTAGAGCAAGAGCGCGTCGCGAGCCGTCTCGCCAATAAGAACGGCACGCTGCTTGGAGCCCTTGCCCGTCACACGGACCTCTCTTGTGCCCAGGTTTATATCACCGACTTTCAGCCCAGCAGCTTCGCTGACCCGAAGGCCTCCCGCGTACAGCGTCTCCAACAACGCACGGTCTCTGGGCCCGAGTCGCTTCGACGTATCAGGGGACGACACCAGGCTAGCCGCCTCGCGCTGAGATAGGAAAATGGGCAGGCGAGACTCTCGTTTCATCACCCCGCGCCGTGGCAGTGGGTCAATATCGATCATCCCCTCACGCAACAACCACCGGAAGAAGCTCCTAAGGCCGCTCAGTTTGCGAACAATGCTTGACCTTGCGTAGCCCAGCTCTACCAGCCATCCCAGGTATCCTCGGATGATGCCGCGATTCAGGGCCCTGAGGCCTTCGATATCCGTTTCACTCATGTAGTCGAAGAGCGGGCCCAGATCGGTTGAGTAGTTCCTGACGGTTAGCGCAGCTAATCCCCTCTCAGCCGAGAGGTGATTTGCGAATCTGGCCAGTAGCACGTTCCACTCTGTGGAATTCATAACAAATTTCTACAATAGCGCTATTCCAACGCGAAAGGCGAAACAGGGTCTATCTTGAGGGCAAAGCGCTCCACGGTCCTGAAAGTCGGACCCGTCCCCCACTGAAGGCGGGCCGGAGATCCGACACTTCGTGAAGCCTTTAGGAGGCCAGCTCCACAGCCTCGTCCTCAGGAACCGGACCGTTGAAATCACAGGAGTTGCAACGCGCATTGCCTCTGCCAGCCGCAAGAAGTAGCTTACCGCAGTCCGGGCAGGGCTGAGGCAGCGGCCTGCGACTGACCGCAAAGGTGCAGGCAGGGTAATTTGAGCAGCCATAGAACTTGGTACGACCACGTCCCTTGCCCTTGCCCTGACGCTCCACCAACTCGTTGCCACAGTCCGGGCACTCGACTCCCACCCGTTCGAGCAGAGGCCTGGAAGCCTTGCACTCCGGGAAACCACTGCACGAAATGAATCTGCCAAACCGACCAGACTTGATTACCATTGGACGCCCGCAGACCTCGCAGACCTCATCGGTCTCCTCATCTATCTGGTCTCGCGGAATCCTCTCCGCCTCAGTAAGCGCGCGCGTTACCGACTCCGAGAATGGTCCGTAGAACTCCTTCAGCACCGGACCCCACTCCCGCTCACCGTTCGCAACATCGTCCAACTCTTCCTCAATACGGGCTGTGAAACCCACATCCATGATATCTGGGAAATGCGTCGTCAGAAGGCCACTCACCGCCGTGCCCAGCTTGGTGGGCACGAAGCGACCCTGATCCTTGCGAGCGTAATCTCTGTCCGTCACCGTCGCCAGCGTGGGTGCATATGTACTTGGGCGGCCTATGCCCTGCTCTTCGAGGGCCTTGACCAGCGTCGCCTCTGTGTATCGAGGCGGCGGCTGGGTGAAGTGCTGCTCCGGAGTAATCAACAGCGATTTCAGTGCCTCACCTTCATTCAGGTTGGGTAGGGTAGACTCATCGTCGTCGCTCTCGGCCGCGTCGTCCTTACCCTCCAGATAGAGCCGTCGGAATCCCGGGAACTTCAGCACAGAGCCCGTGACCCGAAACTCATACACCTTGCCGGTAGGTGTTCCAGAAGCCTCGATATCAATAGTCGTCATATCGAGCAATGCGTCGCTCATCTGGCTGGCAAGCATGCGCTTCCAGATCAGGTCGTAGAGTCGGAACTGCTCGCTGGTCAGGTGTGGCCGTACGGTCGCAGGGTCCCTGTAGATGGAGGTGGGCCGAATCGCCTCATGAGCCTCCTGCGCGCCCTTCGACTTCTTCGAAAACACGCGAGGCTTGCTCGGTGCATAGTTCGGGCCAAACTTTTCCTTGATGTACTGATTCGCTTCCGAAAGGGCGGTGGCAGCCACGTTGGTCGAATCGGTACGCATGTAGGTGATTAGCCCTTCGGAGCCATCACCCCCGATGTCGACACCCTCGTATAGCTGCTGGGCGATCGCCATCGTCCGGCGTGCCGTGAATCGCAGCTTGCGGACACCCTCCTGCTGCATCGTGCTGGTGATGAATGGAGCCGACGGCCTGCGCTTCTGCTCCTTTTTGGTGACGGTTGCGACATTGTAAGCAGCAGGCCTCAGGTCGCTAGTGATTGCACCGGCCTCTTCCCCATTTGCAATCTCCACGCGGCCCTTCTCACCCTTGATGGACCGCAATTGCGCCTCCAACGAAACGTTGGAGGCGTCAGCCTGCCGTTTCAACAAAGCCTCTATGGACCAGTACTCCTTCTTAATAAAGGCGTGGATCTCGCTCTCGCGGTCCACGATCAGCCGCAATGCGACGGACTGCACCCGGCCCGCCGATAGGCCTCGTCGGACCTTTTTCCACAGAACTGGGCTCAAGTCGTAACCTACCAGCCTATCGAGGACTCGCCGCGCCTGCTGCGCATTGATGAGGTCCATGTCCAGACCTCGCGGGTTCTCGAAGGCTTCGTTGACCGCGTTCTGCGTGATCTCGTGGAACACCACTCGCCGGATCTTATTTGTACTTATCTTGACAGCTTCGATCAGGTGCCACGCTATCGCCTCCCCCTCCCGATCCGGGTCAGTTGCAAGGTAGACGACCTTCGCCTCCTTGGCAGCTGCCTTGAGTTCAGCGACGATTTTCTTTTTGTCTGCCAACGTCTGGTATTTCGGCTTGAAGCTGTCTACCTCGACACCGACTTCACGTCTGGGCAGGTCACGTACGTGCCCCATCGACGCCTTGGCGACGTACTTGTTGCCAAGAAACCGCTCAATGGTACGAGCCTTGGCCGGCGATTCTACAATTACTAGGTCTTTATCCATGTTTACTCACACTGCATCGTATTTTGCCTGGGTCTCTTGGAGCCGTATGTAGTTCATCCCACCTACCTGGCGCACCAGGCCCTTTAATTCCATCATAGGTAATGATTCTAGCATAGGCCAATCGTAGTGTTGTCCAGACGGACGCAATACCAGGGACCAAGCCTCCACATACCGTTGGTCATAGACAGGTAACCAGAGGGCGTGTGGGCGAGCGTCACTAAATGCGGTAAAAGGGGTACTGGCGGAGAGAGTGGGATTCGAACCCACGGTCGCCTTGCGACGACACGCGATTTCCAGTCGCGCCCAATCGGCCTCTCTGGCATCTCTCCGTCAAAGTACGAATCGGCGCCGGCGGCACGATAACGTGGACGGCGCTCCAGCGGAGCGGAGAGGGTGGGATTCGAACCCACGATGAGGTTGCCCCCATACTGGTTTTCGAGACCAGCGCCTTAAGCCGCTCGGCCACCTCTCCCGCAAGAAATTATATCATAGGGAGTGGCTAGGGCCTCTTCATCGCGCTTCATGATTCGGGGCGGGACTGTCACAAGGGGGACTAAGTGGCAGGTCTGGAAGAAGCGTGCAAAAAGGGCACGGCCAATCTTGATGGCTGTCCCAAGACCTGCCAAGCGCCAAGTCAAAGCGCCATCGTTGATTCATTTGCCTCCATGGCACCAGCCCAAATGATCCGGAAGAGCGAGAGCGAAACTCGCGGCTAGCACCCACCCCCGCCCCACTCAGGGCGCGCAGCGCCAAATTGCCAAGGTATTTGGCCCAGAGTATAATGCACACAGAATTCATAGGGAGCGACGCATGACTGCAATCGATACCACCGTGGAGACCGGCACCTGGCAAGTGAAGACCGGGCTGGCGAAGATGCTCAAGGGCGGCGTCATAATGGACGTCGTGACCGCCGATCAAGCCAAAATAGCCGAAGACGCCGGCGCTGTGGCGGTGATGGCTCTTGAGCGCGTGCCATCTGATATTCGCAAGGCCGGCGGAGTAGCCCGGATGGCCGACCCCACCAAGGTCATCGAGATCATGGAGGCCGTCACCATTCCGGTGATGGCCAAGTGCCGCATCGGCCACTTCGTCGAAGCGCAAATACTCGAGTCCCTCGGCGTCGACTACGTAGACGAGTCAGAGGTTCTGACCCCGGCAGACGAGGACAACCACGTCGACAAGCATCTGTTCAAGATGCCATTTGTTTGTGGCTGCCGCAACCTGGGCGAGGCGCTGCGCCGCATTGGCGAGGGCGCGGCAATGATTCGCACCAAGGGCGAAGCCGGTACCGGAAACGTCGTCGAGGCTGTGCGGCATGCCCGCACAGTCATGGGCGAAATACGCAGAATCCAGGGCATGAGCAGCGACGAACTTATGTCTACCGCCCGGGACCTCCAGGCGCCCTTTGACCTCGTCAAAGAGATTCACGAGACCGGCAAACTGCCTGTCGTGAACTTCGCCGCTGGCGGTATCGCGAGCCCGGCAGACGCAGCTCTGATGATGCAACTCGGCGTCGACGGGGTGTTCGTGGGTTCCGGCATTTTCAAATCCGAGAGTCCTCTACTCATGGCAGAAGCTATCGTAAAGGCCACCACCCACTTCAACAACCCCGCGATCCTGGCAGAGGTATCCACGGGACTGGGCGATGCAATGCCCGGCCTGGACATAAAAACCATGCCGGAAGCGGAGCAGTTGGCCACCAGGGGCTGGTAATCTTGCCAACCATAGGTGTGCTGGCCATTCAAGGAGATTTCCTGGAGCACCAGCAGGTACTGGCCCGCCTAGGCGTTGACGCCCCGGAGATCAGGCTGCCCTCGCAACTTGAGGACATTGACGGCCTGATCATTCCGGGCGGTGAGAGCACCACCATCGTGCAACTCATCGACATATACGGATTCAGACAGCCCCTTATTGAGAGGGTGCGTTCAGGATTGCCGCTCTGGGGCACCTGTGCTGGCATGATCGTCATCGCCGATCGGCTCCGCGACCAGCGTCCCGACCCCCTCCGGCTCATGGACATCGATGTCAGCCGCAACGCCTTTGGACGCCAGATCGACAGCTTCGAGGAGGACATCGCGCTTGAAGGCATCAATGGCCCAGACTTTCGGGCGGTTTTCATCCGTGCCCCGGCCGTGAATCTCATGGGAGACTCGGTCAAAGTGTTAGCCAAGGTACGAGACGGCAGGCCAGTAGCAGTACGTCAGAACCGGATGCTTGCGACGTCGTTCCACCCGGAACTCACGGGGGACGACCGCGTTCACCAGCTTTTTATCAGGATGGTAGAAGACTCGACTTAGTACCACAGAACCGTGATTAGACTCCTGCAGCCATTCGATCTCGTCCGATACGCTCTCCTAGCCGACCGGGGGACTGGCAACCGGGCGTTTACCCTCGACAATCTCGGCAGGGGTATCCCGAACCGTGTATCCGCGACAACGCTGCCTACCCTTAGCCTCTCGCTAATGACCCGCCCGGTCCAGGCCGTGGCATCGACTGTCGGCCGGCAAGTAAAGGCCATAGGTGCCGCTAGGCCGCGCTATGGGCCTCGAACCTGGGAGGTCTCCCACCTACTAGTTGGGCAGGGGGATCGCGACCGAGCCGGACTGCTTCCAGTCCTCGCCCAGCAGATCGCGCGACAAGGCGGCGAAAGGCTCTTCATACGTCTTCAGAGCGATGACCCGCTCGTAGACGACTTGCAGGCCAACGGGTTCCTTCCCTGCTTCCGTGAAATGCTCTACCGGCAACGTAGGCAAGTTCGGGTGATCGGACCTGCTCCGCGTAAGCATACCAATGCCGACGAGTTCGCCGTATACCAGCTCTACACCACCTCGACCCCCATGGAGATGCGGCTATCGACGGGGATCACATTCGACCAGTGGGCCATGGCGCGGGAGAGGACCGGCGGGAGAGGAAGAGAGTATGTCGTAGACGGGGACCCGGGGCTCAAGGGCTGGCTCAAGACCATGCGCCGCCTGCGATCGTCAACAGCGATGCTTATGGTCCGCGAAGACGACGAGTCAACCGCGGCAGGGCTCATCGATTTTGCGATGGCGAGTCTGCCTCGTTTCGCTGATGTACTGTGGCTGGTCTCGGAGCACCAATCCAACCTCCATCGCGTATTTCACCGCCGAGGCAGCGACGTTGATTCGGAGTACGTAACGTTGGTAAAATCGATGGTGACTCCGGCCCTGGACAAAAAGAGACACAAAGTGCTACCTGTAAGGTCAGTGTAGGAAAGACCAACCCCCTAACGCCAAGAATGCTCTTACAAGAAAATCAATGGATTGACACAGACCTCGGCGCGATAATCGAGAAGCTACCGCCAGCCATCGCGGAGCCCATCGCAAAAAGAGAGGACAAGGAAGATCTCCTTGAGGTGATCATGGATTTGGGGCGGGCGCCCCAGGCCAGATTCACAGGGGAGACGATTGAACTCGCCCGCCACGAGATCACCGAGGCAGATCTTCAGCACGTCATCGAGCGCATCGGTGCTTTCGGTGGCGACAACCGCGCCGGCGTCGAGCGCACTCTCCACCGTATCTCTGCGATTCGTAATCGCGGCGGCAAGATCGTCGGCCTGACAGTGCGCGTTGGACGCGCCGTCTACGGCACGATCCGCATCATCGAGGACCTCGTACTGACCGGCAAGAGCGTGCTGCTGCTCGGAAGGCCGGGCGTCGGCAAGACCACCATGCTCAGAGAAGTCGCCCGTGTACTCGCTGATGACGCCCTCTGGCGTGTGATCGTGGTCGACACTTCGAACGAGATTGCCGGGGACGGCGACATCCCTCATGCCGGCATCGGCCACGCCAGACGCATGCAGGTGCCGACCCCCTCGCAGCAACACGACGTGATGATCGAGGCTGTCGAAAACCACATGCCAGAGGTCATCGTCATCGACGAGATAGGCACCGAGCTTGAAGCTACCGCCTCGCGGACCATCGCGGAGCGAGGTGTGCAGCTCGTGGCGACCGCCCACGGCAATACCATCGAGAACCTGATAACCAACCCAACCCTCTCGGACCTGATCGGGGGCATCGACGCCGTAACCCTCGGGGACGAAGAGGCGCGACGCCGACGGACCCAAAAAACGGTACTCGAACGCAAGGCGCCCCCTACATTCGACATCCTCGTAGAGATTCGGGGCCGCAATGATGTGAACATCCATGCGGACGTTGCAGACATTGTGGACAAGATGCTCAGGGGATACTCGGTAACTGCAGAGCGCCGATTCATGGATGATGAAGGGCAAGTACACCGAACCCAGGTGCCTGTCGCGGCCTCTGCTATGTCCGAGAACGGTCGGTCGGAGCAAAGCCCCAAACCCGTACGGGGTCGGGAGCCGCGTCGTGGGGCACCGCAGCGTCGTGAGGAATCCGTGCATGTGGACACACCCGAGGAGCCGCCCGCTCAGACCAGCCATATACTCCCGTATGGCGTAAACAAAGGCAAGCTCCAACAGGCAATGGCCTCGTCCGCCGCCGCCGTGGAACTTGTATCGGAGATGGCAGAGGCCGACCTACTTCTCACCACAAAAAATTTCTACCGTCGACGGACTCGCGCACTCCTCGATGCCGAGGAACAGGGCAAGCCCGTCTACGTCCTGCGCAAGAACACGACGACCCAGATCCACCAGTTCCTCAGGGCTCTGGCCCGCAGCCAGCCCAGACAGGCAACCCGGGCGGAGGTCGGCAAGGCCATAGAAGAAGTGGAACAGGCCGCAAGCCGTATCGCCGACGAGGGCAACCACCAGGCTGACCTGAGTCCCCAGGTGGCGTACATACGCCATCTCCAGCATGTGTTCGCAGAGGAGCACGGCTTGGCATCGAGCAGCACGGGGCGCGAACCGACCCGTCGCGTGGTACTCTATCGACGCTGAGTGGTGTTCCGCACGCTTGGTCGGGCAGGGCCGGGGACTGCCTCATCGAGTCTGGATTGTTGTGTATTTGGACCCGATCCCAGGACCCGGAGTCGGATTCCTATGGTTTTATATAGGGGCGATTCGCCCGGTGTGTGAGCGTAAACCTCACACGAATTTCCATATTTTCTTACTGACAAAGTCCAGTGGCTGGCTGGCAGGAGTAGAGCTTGGGGCTGTTTATCTCTTTTGAGGGTGGCGAGGGATCTGGCAAGTCCACCCAGGCGGAAACACTCGCCGGGCGACTTGTACGTGAGGGCTTTCATTCGACACTGGTCCGTGAGCCGGGAACCACACCTCTAGGCTGGTATCTTAGGGACTGGCTAAAGCGCGAAAAGAGACGTGGGGAAAATATCTCCCACGGAGCCGAACTGTTCCTCTTCGCAGCAGCACGGGCGGAGTTCGTCGCAAAGGTGCTCACGCCTGCCCTAAAGGGAGATCGCCGCATTGTGATCGCAGACCGCTACGCAGACTCGACCACTGCCTATCAGGGCTACGGACGCGGGCTACCACTGGACGATATTGCGCGTATCACACGTCTGGCGACATTGGGAAAGACGCCCAATCTCACGTTCCTGCTGGACTGCCCCCCGGGCGAAGGTCTCAAACGTGTTGGCTCTCTCCAGATCCGGCTCCCAATGGACCGGGCAGATGGGGCCAGGCAAAAACGAATGGACCGCGAGGGTACCAGCCGGTTCGAAGAAGAGTCGCTAAGCTTTCACGAGCGGGTCCGGACAGGGTACCTGGACCTCGCCAACAAGGAGCCTGATCGCTGGGCTGTCATCGATGCGACTGAATCCATCGAAACCATCAGCGAGGCAATATGGGAGCACACCCAGCGCCATCTCGCCCTTCTTGGCAGCGACAACGGCGAGCAAGCATCAACAGAGCTGCCGCTCTTTCAGAAGCACACCGAAACATCTCCCGACGAGGAGCCCGACTAGATGGCACTTATGACACCCCCCGAAATGGACATCTATCTACGTGAACCCAATCTCTCCCACCTATCCACAGTGGGACCCGACGGCGCTCCCCACGTGGCGCCCGTGTGGTACCACTACGACGGTGAGGCGCTGCTCGTGCTTGCCGAGCCGAAGGCCCTCAAGATACGCAACATCCGTCACGAGCCAAGGGTGTCCATCGCGATCACAACCACCGTACAACCCTACTCGTTCCTACAATTCAATGGCGTGGCTACGCTATCGGACCAGTGGGAAAAGGAGTTGCTCTGGTCAATGTCCATCAACTACCAAGGTCAGGAAGAGGGCGAGCGATACGCCGAGCGAACCTACCTCGAATCAACCTTCACACTAATAACGGTCACACCCACAAAGGTGAAAGGCTGGGCCTTCTAAGTACTGAGCACGCCGGGTTGGGCGGGGTTAGAGGAGCGCCATCAGGAAATGAGCCCTACTCTGTAATAATCGGTCGGACGCCCGACGATCTCTGCGGAGGGCCGTTGCTAGAGAAGCGCCAAAGTCCGTTCGCACTGAGCCTGTCGAAGGGCCTCAGCCTGAATAGGACCGCCGAGCCAATTAGCGTCCAAAGAAAAACCAGCGTCGCCCCCCTCTTTCTTCATGTCCTGGCGGCTCTACCTCGACCGGCAGGTCCTCCACTATCCGCATCGGGGTATCCACCACCATCGCCTCCGCCTCCACCTCTCCAACGATGCTCGCAGCCGCCTCTACCCCTTCTCGGAGGTCCGGAGATCGCGGCCCAGCGGGAAAGTGGGTATCGGAAGCCAGGATATGCACCAACCGCTGTCGCAGCAGGCTGCGGGTGATCGAACGCACCTTCTTGCCAAAGTGCCCGACGACGCTTCCTGCTGTGACCTGACTGAGCATACCTCTTTCGACAAACCCAGCTAGTAGACCGACATCGTTCTGCACGGCCTCAATCCTCTCCGGATGGGCCAACACAGGTGTAATTCCCTGGAGCTGAATCTGAAATAGGACGTCCTCAAGGTAGTTTGGACGTCCGAAGAAAGGGAGTTCAACGAGACAGTATCGAGTGCCATTGAGAGGCAGAGCCTTACCGGCGGCGAGGTCCGCGGGCAGGTCGAGGTCCAGGTGGTTCTCCATGCCCACTAGAAGCTCCAGCGCTACGCCCTCTCCCTCCAGGTCACGGTTGATTCCCACAACCAAATCCCTGACATGGTCCACGGACGAATTTTCGCCCACATCCTTGCGGTGAGGGGTACATACCATGACACGAGTCCCCTGTTGAGCAGCGACTCTCGCCATCGTCACGGTATCATCTATGACTTTTGGCCCATCGTCGAGGCCAGGCAGTATGTGACAGTGAAGATCGTACATTTGCAGGTACATCAGGATATAACGCAAGTCATGCAGCGATGTCAACGACACGGGATAGGGACCGCAAGACCCACCTGAAAAGCTACGCCGATTAGGAAGGCTGAGGCCCTTTTGACATCGTCTAGCCCTCCAAGGAGATGGCGCCAGATATGCTGGCGGGAGCTTCAATCGATGGGAGCACGATCCCACCCGAGAAAACAGCCTTCATCGCATCCTCAACGGTGATATCTGTGCTGATGACATCGTCCTCAGAGACCCATGCCAGCATCCCGGAGGTGGGATTCGGCACGGTTGGTATATAGACCACCACCATCGCTGCGCTTCCCTCAATACCCGAGTTCAGATGTCCGGTTACAAAGCCCATAGCTCGGACCCCAGGCCGGGGCCAATCAAGAAAGACCACGCGGCTGAAGTGCTGCCCGGTACTGGATGAAAGAGCGTCGATGGACTGCCGTGAGACGCTATATATACTGCCGAGGATGGGGACTCTGCTAAGCATGGAGTCTTCCCAAGCCCGCACTCGCTTCCCAGCTAGAAATGCGCCAGTGATGTAGAGCAGTACGAGGGTGATGAGAACGCCAATCCCTGGAAAAGTCCAGGCGAACTCATCGACGACAGGACTGAAGAAACCCTCCACGTACACATAGACGAAACGCAGTATCAGGAAGGTTATTGTCAGGGGGACAAGAATCAAGAAGCCGGACACGATACGGCGGCCCACATGGCGCTGTAAACGCCCTAATGGAGACAGGCCATGTCCCCGCGTTGCGCCGTTCTTCGAATCGTCAGATGAGCCCCTTGAGGCATCCACCGTATCACCCTCCGGCTACATTCAGCCATGCATCCGCGACCGCACGGTCATAGTGACGCGAGAGATCTGAAGCTACCGTGTCCCAACCCATCATTAGCGCCTTGGCCCGGGCCGCTCGCCCGACCCGCTGCCTCGTAGCTGTATCTCTCAGGAGCTGATCCAGACGCTCAGCATAGGACTCAGGAGAAGGCCATGGTATCAGATATCCGGTCTCACCTTCATCGACGAAAGACTTCGGTCCACCAGCCGCACTGGAGGTGACGATGGGGGTGCCGCAGGCCATTGCCTCAAGGGCCGCGAGGCCAAAGCTCTCGTAATAGGAAGGCATAACAAATACATCGGCGGCACTATAGTATTTAGGCAGTTCAGTCTGATCAACGACTCCGGTGAATGTCACGGAGTCAGCCACGCCCAGGGTCGCCGCCAACTCCATAAGCTTCTGAAGCTCCGGGTCACTACCCGGCTCACCACCAACGATAAGCAAACGCGTGTTGGAGATATCATCGAGCTTTGAGACAGCCGTTATCAGGATATCGACCCCCTTTAAAGGCTCGACCCGTCCGACCGACAGAATGACCTTCGATTCGGTAAGACCCAGTTCCTGACGAGCCTTTGACTGGTCCATGGGCTGAAACAGATCCAGGTCTACGCCGGCGGGAACCACATTGACACGCTCGGCAGCCACGTCGTACAGGCGGCCCAAGTCACCCTTCTCCTGCTCGGTGGAGACGACTATGGAGTCTACGGATTGGGCCACGAGCGTCTCCGCCGCGATCCTGTTGGCAGGTTCGATCTCCGCAGGCCTCGCCTCCATTTTCGCTCGGGCCAAGGTGTGGAATGTCATGGTGTGGGGAATCCCCAGCGTACGGCTAAGCTCCATTCCGGCCAGCCCCGAAAGCCAGTAGTGGGAGTGAATCTGATCGTATGTGATTTCCTCGGATTCCTGGAACTCCTTCAAGCTTTCCAAGAACTCGGGGATGTACTGCTGCAAGCTCGCCTTCGTCTCTTGATAGGGACCGGCCTCCAGATGAACAACCCTGGCGTTGCACCCCAGGTCCATCAACTGAGCGTCCCTGGCGTCGTGTACACGGGTGTACACGTCTACCAGATGCCCTCGTTCACCCAACTCCCTGGTAACCCTCAACAAATACACGTTCATTCCACCGGTGTCCCTTTCACCAAGTCGCGCCACGGGACATCCGTGCATACTCAACATCGCCACTCTATGCATTCCACGCTCCGTTGATGTCATGTTTGAGTCAGTGATTGACCGGCAAGCGCTCCCAACATCCCCACCAGCCCTATCATGCAGTCAATCGTGCTCAAGGTTGGGACGGGGCCACTCTCAACCTCGCAAAGCGCTGCCAGATCGGAAGACTAGGCACGGTGAAAAATCCGCTACCGTCGGACGACCAACCGATGGATCGTTCGATCCACCGCTCCAAGGTCGTACTTGTAGCGTTCCGAGCCCCTTAGGAAATCGAAATAGCGTTTGCCTGCGCCTATGGCCTCCCTGATCGCAAACGCCTTGTTCAGGATTCCAACGCTGAGATACGAAAAGTCCGGATTATACCCACTATTATACAGCAAGTAGGAGTCCAGATAATCGAAACTGATGCAAGCCGCGACGCGTTTGCCGTCTAGCTCCAAAAGGGCCAACCTCAACTGGTCTTTTGACGCGAATTCCATCGCCATCTCTGTAAAGAAGCGCTCCCTTGCAGGAGTCATGAACTCGGCCTTGTCCGGTCCGGACTCCCGGTGGAGTCGAAAGAAATCCGGAAGACAGTCCCGAACGCACTGATAGTCTGAACACATGATGTGGGAGACGTCGCCCGCGGCGTCGAGCTTCCGGCCTTTGCGGCGAAGCTCATGGCGGGCCTTCTTTGGAAGGCTGGCTAGGTAGTCGTCCCAGGTGTCAGGCAGGGCCAGCATTGGTGCCACATTTTCCATTACAAATTCGACCTAAAATCCCCTGGCCTCGGCAAGGGCTGGCAACAGATCTAGGGCAGCCGATCCCGCACGAAGCGACTCCATATCGAGTACGCGCCAATCAGCGTCGCGCTCGAAGTAGTCGATCAGAGCCTCGTAGAACTGGCGCTCGCGCCCCTCCAAGACGATAAAATCATGGTAATCGAACAGGTCTGTGCGACCCAGGAATCTAACCGTTCCATCCTGAACGGCGAGAGGTGCAATCCCCAGAAGGCCGTCGGTGTCGTGCAAGGACAGGATGAGCAGCCTATAGCTACCTCCGAAATGGCCCCACCAGATGCGCTGCCACTCCGGAGTTAGGAAAACGGTGTTGGCCGCACTCAAACCGAGCAGTCGAGTCCACTCGACCTTGGCCGCCTCCAACCCATCGAATAGTTTAGCGGTGTATTTCACTATTTCTGAATCAGCGATTCGAACTCGCGACGCGTAGCGTCATCATTCCTAATACTGCCCCGACTAGCCCGGGTCACAAGCTTGCTCCCCATCTTTCCTGCCCCTCGCACCGAGATGCACAGGTGTTCGGCGCTGATCACCACACCGACGCCCCCTGGCTTGAGGGTGTCCATGATGCAGTCCACGAGCTGTTTGGTGAGTCTCTCCTGTATCTGTGGACGATGGGCGAGCGCATCAAGAGCTCGGGCCAGCTTGCTCGCGCCAGCCACTCTGCCATTGGGGACATAGCCGATATCCACTTTGCCGAAGAATGGCAGGAAATGGTGCTCGCACACAGATGAGAAAGGAATATCCATAAGGACCACCATCTCAGTGTGGCCCTCTTCGAAGCCGGTGGCTAGCGCATCCGCCGGGTCCTGATCCATACCGTCGAATAGCTCCTCGTACATTGCGGCGATCCGCCGTGGGGTCCCCGAAAGACCCTCCCTGTTCGGATCCTCCCCTATAGCCTCTATGATAGACGACGCAGCCTCCTGGATCTTCTGCGAGTCGAACAAGAATAAGTCCCCTTCCTCAACTGTAAATTCGTTCGGGATACCCGAAAGGTCGCCCCTGGCGACCGTTCCAAGAGGGCCGTAGCTAGTGTACAACCAGGGCACATGGCAGGCAAGATTCCGGATAGCTGACTGGCCCACCCGCGGTGTTCTTTGGATGTCTGGCGGCAGCCCCGCGAGGCCCGTTGACACCCTCTATTTACCGGAGATAGACTAGCTTTGACCCGTATTCACGATTAGAGTCGAGGAGCACCATGACAGATCCATCACCTCTTGCCAGTTACCTGTCCCGGGCAGTCGCCAGTGGCGATGCCCCGGACGCCGGATTCATCGCCTACCTTGCATCACTGCAGCAGATCTCCACGGTCTCGCCCGATGTAGTCCGCAGTATCGTCGCCGAGTTGGCGGACCAGCGCGGCAACCTCAAGATGATCGCCAGCGAGAATTTTTCGTCCTTGGCCGTGCAGCTTGCGCAGGCCAATCTGCTCACGGACAAGTACGCCGAGGGCTACCCGTTCCACCGCTTCTACGCGGGTTGCGACAACGTCGACGCCGTCGAGAGCCTGGCGTCATCGCTGGCAATCGAGATTTTCGGCGCGGATCACGCCTACATGCAGCCCCACTCCGGCGCAGACGCCAACCTGGTCGCCTACTGGGCCATCCTATCAGCGCGCATCCAGGCCCCCTTCATGGAAAAGCTGGAGAAGACCGACCCGTCGGCGCTGTCCGACGACGAATGGGGCGAACTTCGATCGGCCCTGGGGAACCAGCGGCTGCTCGGAATGAACTACTACTCCGGTGGTCACCTGACCCACGGCTACCGTCACAACGTCTCGTCGCGGATGTTCGACGCCTACTCTTACGATGTAGATCGCGAAACTGGCCTGCTCGACTATGACGCCATAAGGGCTCGGGCCCAGGAGGTAAAGCCCTTCATTCTCCTGGCCGGGTACAGCGCCTATCCTCGCCACATCAATTTCCGCAAGATGAGGGAGATCGCCGACGAGGTGGAAGCCGTGTTCATGGTCGACATGGCGCACTTCTCAGGACTGGTCGCCGGCGGCGTTTTCACCGGCGACAATAACCCGGTCGCCCACGCCGATGTAGTCACGTCCACCACCCATAAGACGCTGCGTGGCCCACGTGGCGGCTTCATCATGTGCAGGGAAGAGTTCGCCGAGCACGTCGATAAGGGCTGCCCGATGGTCCTGGGTGGACCGCTTCCTCACGTCATCGCTGCCAAGGCAGTGGCATTTCAGGAGATCGCCACCGACCGGTACAAAGCCTACGCGAATCGTATCGTAGAGAACGCGTCGGCCCTCGCAAGCGCTCTGATCAAAGAGGGCGTTTCGGTGCTCACCGGTGGCACTGACAACCACCTGATGCTCGTAAACGTGACCCCCTTCGGCCTCACGGGTCGGCAGGCAGAGTCCGCGATGCGAGATGCCTCCATCACGCTTAACCGCAATTCGCTGCCCTTCGATGCTAACGGCCCGTGGTACACCAGCGGACTCCGCATCGGCACCCCAGCCCTCACCACCATGGGCATGGGACCTGACGAGATGATGGAGATCGCGTTGATCATAAATACAGTACTGGCCAACACGCGCGCTTCGAAAATCACGAAAGGCCGGAACGCTGGCACCCTCAGCAAAGCAAGGTACCGTACCGACGAGGATGCTTTACAACAGGCACAAAAGCAAGTCTCAGAACTACTGGCCAGGTTCCCCGTGTACCCAGAGATCAATCTGGAGTTCCTTCAGCAATCATTTGGCTAGGGTCCAATCCCTTTTTCCGAGGGACCATTGCACCAGAACCCATAATCCGGAGTCATAGTTAGATGGACTCACCGCGAAGGTGGTTCCCCTACCGTTCGCCCTGAGCTTGTCGAAGGGCAGAGTGCCCACGCAACCGCTCCCAGGTAGAGCCGAGTCCCAGACACATGCCAATGCTGATCCGCCCTGCTCGCATATCCGACGCAGAAGGCATCGCGAGAGTCCACGTCGATAGCTAGCGGACCGCATATCCCGGAATCGTCCCCGACGACTACCTCGCCCACATGAGCTACGAGCAACACTCCGGCGTCTGAGAGATCATCCTGTCGGAAGCGGATGAAACCAAGCCAAACTACGTCGCCGAGAATGACAACGGCGTGGTCGTAGGCTTCGGCGGTGGCGGACCGGAGCGAAGTGGCGACCCGGACCTTGACAGCGAGCTATACGGCCTCCACCTGCTTGAAGACAGCCAACAGCGCGGAGTCGGCCGTAGATTGGTCATGTCAGTGGCCAGCAATCTGGCACGAAACGGCATGGTATCCATGTTAGTGTGGGTACTGGAGCAGAATCGCCCCGCATGCCTCTTCTACAAGGCGCTCGGGGGACTACCCGTCAGGGAGCAGGAAATATCCATAGGGGGGGTGGCCTTGGCCGAAATCGGATATGGTTGGCCGGACATCGGCCCTCTCTCCGAGCCGCCAGATTAGGAGTCCCCGTCGATCGTCTTGAGGGCGTCATCCGCGGCCGCCCGCTCGGCCAGTGCCTTGCGTGAACCGGTACCAGTGCCAATGGGCTCCCCATTGACGACCACTTCCGCGGTGAAACGCCGTGCGTTGTCCTGGCCCTCTACCTTCACGATCCGGTAGGAGGGCGCCGTCTGACCCCTGGCCTGGATGGCCTCTTGCAGTGAGGACTTGGGGTTGGGGGACACGCCCGGTTCCGTAAGCTCGGAAAGCTCCGGCTTGAGCAATCTGAGCACCAGGTCGGCGGCCGCGTTGTAGCCGCAGTCCAGGAAGTGCGCGCCCACCACAGCCTCGAACGTCGCGGCCAGGTTGTTAGAACGATTCCTGCCACCAGCGGCCTCCTCGCCTTTACCCATTTGCAGATACTCACCCAGCCCAAGACGACCCGCAACCCGGGCCAGAGTGTCGCCCTGAACGAGGCTCGCTCGACCAGATGTGAGCATCCCTTCAGGCCACGAATCGTATGTCGAGAAAAGCTCGGCAGCGATGGCAGAGCCGATTATCGCGTCGCCCAGAAACTCCAGCCGTTCGTTCGATTCGGTGAATACACCGGGGTTCTCGTTCAGAAACGAGCTGTGCACGAGGGCCTGGGTCAATAGATTCTTGT
>JASLXL010000224.1 GCA_030740335.1 SAR202 cluster bacterium
CGTACCGCGGAACTCGTGCAGGCCCAGATTTGGGATGTCCCAGTTGGTCCCGTCGGTCGACGTGGCATAGTGGCTCACCCTGCCTTCGAGGGCATACATTTCGCTTGGCAGCGAGTCGTACATCGACCAGTACCACCATTCCCACACACCTAGCTCGGGGTTCCACCAGGGCGGGCTCTTGCTTTGGAGCTGCGTCTGACCCCGTGAAACGTCGGGTGTCAGGACGGGCCTTCGGTCGTCCGGCTGGTGGAGGACTTTCGTCACGCCGTCCGTTGCCTCGGTCGCGTGATCGTCGAGGAAGAGCTGCCTATGCTGGTACAAGTCCAGGGACTGCTGATCCGTTTTCATTGCTGTACTCCCTAAGGTGTCTGAGCGCCCGTGGCATTCAACTCGACAGAGTAGAGCGACGTTGATGCAGTGATGTAGAGGCGGTTCTTGCCGGGCCCTCCAAACACGCAGTTGGCGGTGGCACGCTCCGGTACCAGGATCTTGCCCAGCAGCTCAGCCTCAGGGCTGTACACCTGTATGCCATCGCGGGCGCTCGTGAACAGGTTGCCGTTAGTATCCACGCGGAACCCATCGGCGAGCCCTGGTCTCACGACTGCGAAGACACGGCTATTGGCAAGTCGCCGGCCATCTATGACGTCGAAGGCCCGGATGTGACCAGGCTCGCCCGTATCCGCGATGTACATTACGCTCTCGTCCGGCGAAAAGCAGATTCCGTTGGGGCGGTCGAAGTCGTCGCCGACGATCTCCAATTCGTTCGATGCCGGGTCCAACCGGAACACGTAGTTGCCGTCCAGCTCGCTTTCCGCTTGGTGTCCTTCTTTGTCCGTAAGAATACCGTAGGGCGGGTCCGTGAACCATATGGAGTCATCTGACTTCACTGCCAAGTCGTTGGGTGAGTTGAATTTGTTGCCCTGGTAATTGTCCGCGAGTGTGACTACGGTGCCGTCGTGCTCGGTGCGGCTTATTCGCCGACCACCATGTTCACAGGATACGAGGCGACCTTGTCGATCGCGGTAATGCCCATTGGTGTAGCCCGCCGGATGC
The DNA here is from genome assembly GCA_030740335.1 of SAR202 cluster bacterium. The sequence continues at coordinate 1,054 of JASLXL010000224.1, forward strand.
CTGAATACCGAACAGCCATCGGCGTCGGACCACCTCATGATGCGGTCGTTGGGGATGTCGCTCCAGAGCACATAGTCGCCTTTAGCGAAGTACACCGGGCCCTCGGCCCATTCCATTCCGGAACAGTGCTTTTTCAGGGTGGCGCGCTCAGAAATAATGCTATTGAAGCGCACGTCAAATATCTCGACATCCAGCGTGTGGTCGGTCATTGGATTGTTCCTCCGGTGCACGATTCGATTGTCCAAATAAAAACGAGGTCGTTGAGACGCTAAGCTAAGTCCCCATCGAAGGTTTCTTCACTGGCGAATCCGCGGACGGTTGCCAGGTACTCTTTCCTGGTCAGGGGTGTCTTATAGGCATTTTTGATATCGTGTGCGCGCGCGGCCCCGTTGGACAGCAGGTCTATTACGGTCGCGGCCATCGCCTTCGCGGACGTGAGCACGGCCAGTTCGTAGTCTTCCACTAGGTAGTCGACCCCGTGGGCCTTGCCTGAGGCCGCAGCGACGAACGGGTGGGCGATAGGCATGATGTTCGAAAGGTCCCCCATGTCGGATGAGCCGGTCTCGTGCCCTCGGTACGCCACACTGCCCTCGCCGAGAAGACGGGTCGCGTTTTCGGTGTGCAGCGCTTGCATATTCGTGTCGTTTTGAAGAGGAAGGAAGCCAGGTATGGAAGTGATTGATACGCTGGCACCCATGGCCCATGCCCCAGCCTTTAGCGCGCGATCGACCTTCTTCCCGGCCGATTGCACGGCCTCGATGGTCCTACCCCGGATGAAGGTCTCGATTCGGACATCGTCCGGGATCGCGCTGACCGCGCCTCCGCCGCGGGTGATGATCGGGTGGACTCGGATGAAGTCTTGCTCACGGAACGTTTCGCGCTGTGCGTGGATGGCCGAAAGCGCGAGGGTAGCTGCGTTCAGGGCGTTCACCCCAAGGTGTGGTTCAGATCCGGCATGAGCCGACAGACCCGTATAGTGGATGAGCTTGGCTATCATGCCGTTGAAGGTGCCGCCGACGTTGAATTTTGTATTCGACTCCTGGTTGTCTGTGTGGGTCATAATCGCCATGTCCACGTCGTCGAACGCGCCAAGCCTGATGAACTCGGACTTCCCGACCAGGAACTCGATCTTCCCCTTGCGGCGTAGTTCGTTCCTGTATTCGATCTCGATGTACTCCTCCGCGGGGACGGCTATCAGGGCTATCCTGCCGGAGAGGTTCTCCATAATACCTGGAGTTTGGAGTGCTGCAGCCGTTGCGACAAGCATGCCGATCTGGGTGTGATGCCCGCAGGCGTGGGCAGCATTCGTTGCGGGGTCCGCATGGGGGTGCCGGTTGACGATGTGGGAGTCGAGCTCGCCAATGACCGCGACCGTTGGGCCTGGCCTGCCGGTATCCAGCATTCCCTTCATACCAGTTATGGCGAGCCCTTCCTGAAGGGGGATACAGAGCCGGCGAAACTCGCTCGCCGTTACCTTGGCAGTCTTGTGCTCACGGTAGCCTGGCTCTGGGTTAGCCAGGATGTCCTTCGCGATTCGCACAGCTTCATTGCCCCCGGCGTCGATCGCTTGGTATGCGGCTGCCTTGGTCTCGTCTACTGTCTGCGCAGTCATTCTCTCTGTTTGCCCCCGTTGGTTGAGTCCGTCGATTGTCATTTATTGCGCAGTAGCAGCCGCGACTAATTCGGGGCTACCGAAAGCAAAAGGCGTAGACGTCCTCGTATATAATTGCGAACCCTAGCCTGACAGATCGTCCAGCGAGGTCGATGTTCGCTGACCACCTGACGGTCGCTGTCTATTTAAAGGGTGCATCGGGGCTAGTGCTCTAGTTCTCCTGTTTGGTCGTCCGGTTCTTGATCTCGATGCTACCACGACTATGAACGAGGTACTACTAGTGCTGTGACTTGCCACAATCGACCACACCGTGGCCGCGCAGATCCGCGTCGTGGTTCGATCCTGACGAAACCTAGCGCCTGCGGATGACGGGCGAGGGGACCCTCTGGATGGACACATCGATGCAGGCCGGGAGCCCCGAGTCCCTGGCACGCTCAAGGGCGGGCCCAAGTTCTTCTGGGGTAAAGACGTGTTCGCCGTATCCGCCCAAGGCCTTTACCACCTCGTCATAGCGCGTGGGCCGCAGTTCGCACCCCACCAGACGGTCTGAACCGTAGTCTCTGAGCTGGATTTGGAACTCGGCGTTCCAGGTAGCGTCGTTACCCACCACCGCAATAAACGGGAGGTTATAACGCACCGCTGTGTCGAACTCCATCAAGTGGAAACCCATAGTCCCGTCGCCGAGAAAGGTCATCACAGGAGCGTTCGGGAACACTAGGCGGGCTGCCATGGCGAAGGGAATGGCGCTTCCGATGGAGCCTGATGGCCCGTTGATCACTCGATTGGACACCGTTAGACATGATTGTGCCCACTGACCGTATTCCCCGCCATCTGAGATGAACACTGCGTCATCTCCCCGAAGCGAATCTGCAGCGCCCCTACCTACCTGAACGGGGTGGGGAGGACCCTTCTGTCCCATCGACATAGCCTCCCACTCGGAGGGACGATAGGACACCGACGCCTGGACCTCGTCATACCAGGCAGTATCTGTCCGCTCGTGCTCTGGGGTCAGATTTAGGAACGCTTCCAGGGCGGTCGTCGGATCGGCCAGCACAGTCAGGACCAGCCTAGTTTGGTTTGAGAGTACTCGTTGGGTTTGTTCCAGAACCTGAAGTTCGGGGTCGATCTGAACGAGACGGCACTCCGGCGCCAGAGAGGGAGGTTCACCAAATCCAAGGGTGAAGTCCAGTTTTTTTCCGAGGAGCAGGACTGTATCAGCCTGTACCAGCACCTCTGCTAGGGCTCCCAGGCTTGGGTCATTGATGCCTCGGGGACTCTCCATGGCGACCACGGGCACGCCCGATTTTTCGGCGAACGAGGCGGCCAGTTGATGCCCTCGGCCCCTCGTAAGTGCAGGCCCGGCCAATACCAAAGGCCTGCGGGATTCCAGGAGAAGGGTCAGCGCATCGGTGCTGTCCTTCTTGCTGATGAGAGCGTCTGAGTCTTCGTCGGCTTTTTCGCCGCTCGAACCGTAGTCCTCCACCTGCGCCTCTAGGAGGTCGACTGGAAGACTAACCTGGACGGGTCCGGGCCGTCCAGAATTGGACAGGGCCATAGCCGTAGCTACGCTACTCCCAATTTGTGTGGCATCGTCTACGGTCCAAGAGGCCTTTGTCACCGGTCGAGCCATGTCCGATTGAGCCATCTCTTGGAAAGCGCCCCGCCCCAATTGATTGGTAGGTGCATGGCCACTGAACAGGACCATCGGAGACTCGGCCATCTTGGCCACGTATAGCGCTGAGAGGGCGTTGGCGAAGCCAGGGCCCGCGGTGACGAGGGCGATGCCGGGCAGGCCTGTGAGGCGGCCCCAGGCGTCCGCCATGTGCACGGCCGCCGCCTCCTGCCGCACGTGGTACAACTCGACGCCTGAGTCGATGGAGGCGTCGTAGATCGGCATGATCTGGTTGCCGGACAAGGAGGATATATGCTTGACGCCAGAGTTGGCTAGCGTTTTTACCAGGAGATCAGCGCCACGCATTTCATCCTCCTCAAATCCTGGGCAGTATTACCGGAGATGAACGTAGGTCGCATCAGCATGGCGTGCTTCCCACTTCCTCCGGCCGAGCTCACTAGATTCCTCTGAGCGCCTGGTTACCGGAATCGGAAAGCATAGATGTCGGCGTCGTTGATAGCGAAGCGAAGTTTCACTGGTTTACCTGCCAGTCGGCTCACGTCGCCTCCAGAGTTCCACCGTACGACTCCCTCGATCTGGTCTCCGAATATCTCTGGACAGTCATCAAGGGCGAAGCCAGTCACCACATTGCCCCGGTCATCCTGAATCTCGACACGCGTGGTCCCGACGGCGGACGTTGAGTAGTTCAACTCCAGTTCCCTACCGTCGAATATGAAGGGTCGTGTCACGAACTCGCCGCCGGTGTATCTCGCGTTGACGGACACAAAACCGTCAGGCCTCAGGGTATAGCGTCGTACGTGGGTTCCAGGGGTCTTCATGTGCTCGGTCACGTACATGGACAGCTCGGTGGGCGAGGTCTGGTAAATGCCGTGCTGGAAGTAGATGCCCCGTTCGTGCCAGTTCCTCTGGTCGAGTCCTGGACGCAGGAACGCCTCCATGAAGCTCCGGTCGAAATTGACGCCGTCCCGGCTGGACATGAAGGCGATGTCGTTGACGCCGGTACCGTCGTACCAGTCGGGATCGGGCATGCGATGGGCGACATACCTGGACGGGAACATGAGGTAGGTGTTGGGCGCGCGTTCGTAGTCCCAGCACTCGTTGGTATACAGGTGCTCCAACGGTGTATCTCCCGCATCGATGTCCTCAAGAGGGGTCCAGTTATAAAAATCCTCGGAGGTCGATGTTCTGATCCAGCGGACACCGCCGATGAACTCGTGGCCCTTTACGGTCTTGACCGTGGCGGGATCCACACTCGGGTCGTTTCCGGCTACACCTCTGGTGTAGCCGCGGTACTGCCCGGTCCACTTGTCCCAGAAGAACAGATTCTTGGTGTCGAAAGG
>JASLXL010000225.1 GCA_030740335.1 SAR202 cluster bacterium
CCCCGTATATCCTGGATCACGCATGCATAACCATCATTGGCAAGCACGCGGGCCCTCTCGATGGTCACGTCCATGTTGTTGCTATATGGCGTGCGCATCAGGACCGTCGGAAATGTGCCCGATGCACGAGGCAGGTACAGGTCAGCCGACAGCTCGACTCCGTCCCGCATGGGCACCTTGACGTTGAGCCGCATATCCACTTCATAACTTGGCATCACGGACGCTCCTTTGAATTTCTAGCGATGAGAGGTGGTTGGACCCCTCATGGTGAGCCCGTCGAACCACGCTCGATCACTCATCAAACTCACCACACACACAACCCCCGCGGGGGTCAGGCTCGGCGAACCTGCTCGACCGGCATAGACCAGCCTTCCCATCCCTGACCGCAATTTGGGCATGAGTCCAGACCGGGCACGATCTTGTCTCCGCAACCGCACCATGTTATCCAGCCATCCTCAGAATCTGGCGCAAACGACGTTGTCGTTGTTCCGGCCGCGTCCATGACCCCCTGGATGAACTTCATGATCTCGACGGCGCGACGGCCCGAGGTCAGCGGCTCGCGGTCCTCTCTGATGCAGTCGATAAAGTGGCGTATCTGAAGCTCAACGGAGTCCACCGGCTCGAGGGTCTCAACGACCTTGCCGCCACGCACAACAGTTCCCGCCCCGGTGCTCGTGGAGTCGATGAATACCGAATGGCCGTTGCCGAAGGCGGTCAGGCTTTCGCTACGCCCACCTGCCCCCAGACTGAGCGTCACCTGCCCCAGTGAGCCCCCTTTGAAGCGCACAGAAGCCACGGTATTCCCCTCCCTCGCTTCGTCGGCCATGTTTCCGACCGCGACGATCTGGTCCGGAACGCCACAGAGGTAGTACAGCGGGTCCACCAAGTGGTTGCGTATCAGCCCGAGAAATGCGGGGTCGGGGCGCACGAAGTCCGCCATCACAACAACTGGAGGCTCGTCTCCGAACAGCTCCTTTACGCGCTGCAGGGCGTAGGTGCGGTTCCACCCGACCATAAGATGTTTGCCGGCGCTGTCGGCGGCCTCGGCCATCTCCTTCGTCTCGGCAACCGTGTAGGCCGGCGGCTTTTCGACCAGCACGTGGACGCCCGCCTCCAGGCATCTGATCGTCTGGGGGTGGTGGGCCGCGTCCGGTGTAAGCACTAGCACCGCGTCAAGATCCATCGAGTCCACCATCTCGCTGACCAGTGAGAAGGTTTGATCAACCCCGAACTCGCTGGCTGCCGCGTCGAGACGACCCGCATCCAGGTCAGCGAGACCAACTATGGCCGCGTCGTCCATACGCGCCAGCGTCCGCACCAGCATCATCCCCCTGTGGCCGACGCCGGTAACACCGAATCGCAGTTTCATAATTCATGCCTCCGTGGCACAATCCATCTCATTACTTGCGTTCGAAAAGGGTCGGACCCCTCAGCGTCTACAACAGGAAAGGGTGCGCTCGAAGCGTTCCTGACGTCGAAGTAGGCCGCCGGCACGCCTTACTGGAACATCCTGGTGATGTCCTTCAGACCATTACCTGTCGACATCTTCTGCATTAGCTTGCGAGTCTGAGTAAACTGGTTGAGAAGTTGGTTTACGTCCTGGGCCGTGGTGCCGCTTCCTCTGGCGATGCGGCGCCTGCGGCTCCCGCCGATGATTTCTGGGCGACTCCGTTCGTAGGGTGTCATTGAGTGGATGACCGCTTCGATTTTCACTATCTGATTGTCGTCGATCTCCCCGGTGGGCAGCTTCTTATTGACGGAGGACATGCCCGGTATCATGTCCATAATTTGCCCTATAGAACCCATCTTCTTGAGCTGCTGTAACTGACCAAGAAAGTCATCGAGATCGAAGGTTGCCTGGCGTACCTTCTTCTCGAGCTTGATGGCCTCATCCTCGTCAAAATTGGCCTGGGCCTTTTCGATCAGGGTGAGCATGTCGCCCATCCCGAGGATCCGTGAGGACAACCTTTCCGGGAAGAACTCCTCTAGGGCGTCGACGCGCTCTCCCGTGCCAAGGAACTTGATGGGCACCCCGGTCACCGATACAACCGATAGGGCCGCGCCACCGCGTGCGTCGCCATCCAGTTTTGAAAGCACCAGTCCAGTAACACCGATCCGCTCGTCGAAATCGGTGGCGGCGTTCACCGCATCCTGACCAGTCATGGCGTCTACGACCAGCAGCGTCTCGGCTGGCGAGACTGCCTTCTTTATCTTCTCCAACTCCGACATCAGCTCCTCGTCTATCTGGAATCGACCGGCCGTGTCTACGATGGCCCAGGCAGCACCCACTTCGGCGGCCCGACGTACACCCTGCCGCGCCACAGCCACCCCGTCAGATACGCCCGCCTCGGAGTAGACCTCGACATCAATCTGGCCTCCGAGGGTGGTTAGCTGCTGAACGGCAGCAGGGCGGTGGAGATCGGCGGCGACCAGCAATGGGGTCTTGCCCGTCCCCTTCAGGTGTCGAGCGAGCTTTGCGGACGTCGTCGTCTTGCCTGAGCCGTTCAGGCCGATCATCAGAATCACGGATGGCGGCTGCGGACCGGCTGTCAGTTTTTGGACACCACCGCCGAGAAGGGTAGTCATCTCCTCGCTGGTGATCTTGATGACCTGCTGGCCCGGGCTGAGGCTCTGGAGTACGTTCTCTTCCAGGGCCCGCTCACGAATACTTGCCACAAAGCTCTTCGCAACCTTGAAGTTGACATCGGCCTCAAGCAGCGCGAGTCGAATCTCGCGTAGTGCAGCGTCGACGTCTTTTTCCGTCAGTCGGCCTTTGTTGCCAAGACTCCGGAACACGCCATTTAACTTGTCAGACAGGTTTTCGAACACAGGTCTCTCCGTCACGTGGAGGCTGAAACCGCCTAGCCTACCTATGATTCTATGGGCCGTCCCACGAGGGGGTCAAGACAGGCAGGCGCCTGCACCCTCTCATTGATGAAAGTAGGTAGTGTGAGGGTGTGCCTCACACTACCTACTAGGGGCGGCACCCATCTGCACACCTCCCAAGAAACGAGACGGGACTAGTCCTCGCCACCGACCTACTGTGAGGCAATCAGCACCTCTAGGTATGTCCGCCCGAAGACATCACTGCCCTGCAGCAAGGTCATCCAAGGCAAACTTTCCCAGTGCAACTGTGGTCCCCAGCAGTTCGGGGTTGATGAAGTCTGTCGTATCGTCAGTCGTGTGGATGCGGGATATGTCGTTTCCGAAGAAGAATAGGACAGGAACGTCGTGAACTTCGAAGGACTCGTGATCGCTCCCACCGGTGTCGAGGTTGCCGCGAATTACCCGAATTCCATTGGCATCACCGTAGTTGCGGACCCGGAGGGACATTCTAGGATCGCCCTGAAGCTCGACAAAGCCGCCGGTGCCGGACACATCGAAATTGAGCATAGCCACGAGATCGTCCTGCTCCCCCCCGGATAGTGAGGCTACGTAGAAGTGACTCCCACGCAGCCCCGCCTCCTCAGAGCCGAATGCAACAATTTGCAGGTCGAACGGGAATGAGCTTTCGAATATTTCCTGGGCCAGGGTCATCAAGACGGCCACGCCCGAGCCATTGTCGTTGGCGCCCTGAACACCGGCCACTGTGTCGAAGTGGGCTCCGATGACGACGGTTCCCGCTTCGGGGTCGGTACCGGGCTTTTCGGCGATCACGTTTCGAGAGCTGAAGGTCTGTATGACCACAGAGACGGTGACCTCGACCTCACCGGTGTCCATCAGATCCGACAGCAAGACGCCACTTCCCTGCGACGCCGTTACCGCCGGTATGGTGGACTCGGTAATCATGGAACCGCTGAAGGGGCCCGGAAGGTTGTTGTAGATAATTGCGGCGATAGCGCCCGCCTCCTGGACCCTGATCACCTTCTCCTCGAATGTGATCTCTCCGCGTTGTATGAAGGCAACCTTTCCGGCAAGGCCGTCCACGGGGATATCCTCAGGCAGGGCAAGCCCGACTTTGATCAGTGGCCCTGTAACAACCCCCTCGACAGAACGCGACAGGGGCATTCCCGGCACCACTGGGGGGGCATCCATCACCACAGTCAGCGGCTCGACTTCATCGTCGATGAGCTGAAAATCAAAGAGCTGTAGGCCTGCTTGATAGCCGATATCCACAAACCGATCCAGTATGAAAAATCCCGCTTCCGCCTCCTCGTCGGTCGCCGTCTCACGAGGGCTGTAGTTCTCGCTCAGATCGACCAGGAAGTTCCATGCTTCGTCCGAGAACCTGGCGACCTGATCCTTTAGAGGACCTTCATCCAGCACGCTGCGGACGGGCTCGGCCGTGGCGGTCGCCAAAATCTCCGGTACAGCCGTGGCGGTCGCCTCTGGGGTCACAGCCGCGACAATGGGCTGCTGCGAAGCCACGGCGGGGGTGTCAGCCGAGTCCGAAGACCCGCCACAGGCGATGGCCGCCGGCAGGATCGCGATAGTAAGAAATCCGATTAATCGTCGTATGGAAAGGGTCAAGTTGGCGCTCCTCAGTGGACAGAACGACGGTGTGGAACTTTTGGATTGGTTAGCGTGCGCCCACCTGGAGGCAAGGGAAAGTGTCTCATTTTGTTACATAGTGTCGCATTTGTTAGGTGCATCGTGGTCGGTGAGCGGTGCGGCCTCCAGCGATCATACGCAAAAACGGACAGACCTCGCGAAGTCTGTCCGTCCGATCGTCTACGCTGGTTAGGCGCCTGACTCCGGGCTATGCCCCTTTGGTAGGGGCGCTACCGTTGCTTGTGCCGTTGGCGACGGATGGCGAAATGTCGAGGGTGACCTGCGTATCTGCGAAGTGCTTGACACACGCGATCGAAGCGACGTTATCACCCGCATCCATCCTGAATATCGTAACGCCCTGGGTCGCCCGGCCGGTGCTGCGAATTTCAGACAGGCTGGTACGCAGCACTTGGGCCTTTTCGGACACCAGGTATACCTCGTCGCTGTCGTCGATGACCTGGGCGGCGGCTACATTGCCTGTCTTCCGCGTGATGTTAAGGGTCTTGATTCCCGATCCACCCCTGCCCTGTATTCGGTACCGCTTCAGGTCGGTGAGCTTGCCGAAGCCCTTCTTGCTGATGACCAGAAGCTTGCTGTCGGAAACGGCGATATCCATGCCTACGATCCGGTCTTTCTCACGCAGCATCATTCCCCTGACGCCTCCGGCGCCTCTGAGCCTGGGAGATACCGCGGAGACCGGAAATCGAATGGACATGCCCTGCTCAGTAACCATCATGATGTCGTCGTCGTCGCCGGTGAGCCGGGCGGTAACGAGATCATCTTTGGGTTTCAGGTTCATGATGATAAGCCCAGCACGACGGATGTTGGCAATGGCCTCCAAGGCCACACGCTTGACGGCGCCCTGACGGGTGGCCATGACCAGGAACAGATCCTCCCTGTGGAGCGTGCGTACGCCGACGATGGCGTTCACACGCTCTCGATCGGCGAGGGGTATGACGTTCACGACAGGGACACCCCGGGTGTTCCTGGACGTGTCGCTCCTGAGCTCAAAGGACCTGAGGGCAAGCACGCGCCCTGTATTTGTAAAGAAAAGCAGCATATCGTGGGAGTCACCCACGATGATGTGGCGCACCGGGTCGTCATCGCGGGTCCGCATGCTGCTGACGCCCTTGCCTCCTCGGTGCTGGTTGCGATATGTGCTGGCCAGGATGCGCTTGATGTAGCCGCCCTTGCTCAGGGTGACTACAACCTGCTCGTGGGGCTCAAGCTCCTCGCGCCTGAACTCCTGGAGGGGAGGTCCGATTTCAGTGCGACGATCCTCGCCATGCTGCCTCTTCAGCGTCTGAGTTTCTTTTTTGATTTCGGCATCAATTTTCTCAGGACTCGCCAACAACTCCTCGAGCGTACGAATGAGCGTTTGTAGTTCGTTGTACTCGTTCTCGATGCGCTCGCGCTCAAGGGCGGCGATGCGACGTAGCTGCATGTCCAGAATCGCCTTGGCCTGGGCCTCGTCCAGGCTGTACCACTGCATCAGGCTAGTCCGGGCGGCGTCCGAATCTTCGGCGCCTCGGATGAGTGCGATGATGGCGTCTAGGTTAGCCAGGGCGATACGCAGGCCTTCGAGAATGTGGGCTCTACCCTTGGCTTTTTTGAGCTCGAAGCGGGAACGCCGGGTGATGACCTCGCGCCTGAACTTGATGAACTCCAGCAGCGCCGTCATGAGGGATACAACCTTGGGCGTCCCGTCGACGATGGCGAGCATATTGGCGGAGAAAGAACTTTGCATCGCCGTGAACTTGTACAGGTTGTTGAGAATCACGAGGCTCTGTGCCCCGGGCCTCAACTCCATTACGATGCGCATGCCCTTCCGGTCGGACTCGTCACGAAGCTCCGAGATTCCTTCCAGTCGTTTGGTCTTGACCAGGCCGGCGATCTTCTCGATAAGGGTTGCCTTATTGACTTGGTACGGCAACTCCGTGACCACGATCTGCATCCTGCTGGACCGCTTCATCTCCTCAATTCCGGCCACGGCACGGACGATGATTTGGCCTCTGCCGGTCTCGTATGCGCTGCGGATGCCGTCGGTGCCCATGATGGTCCCGCCGGTGGGAAAGTCGGGGCCCGTGATGCGCTTCATTAGCTGGTCGACGGTGGCCTCGGGATTCCTCAGGAGCAGGTAGATGCCGTCGCATAGTTCTGAGAGGTTCTGGGGAGGGATGTTGGTGGCCATGCCCACGGCGATTCCCGAGGCGCCGTTTAGCAGCATATTGGGGAGCCTGGCAGGCATGACAGAGGGCTCGCGCAGGCTGCTGTCAAAATTGTCTACGAAATCGACGGTTTCCTGGTCGAGATTCGCCAGGACCTCTTCGGCAACGCGGCTCAACCGGGCCTCGGTATAACGCATGGCCGCGGGTGGGTCATTGTCGACGCTGCCGAAGTTTCCCTGACCGTCCACAAGCGGGGCTCGCAGGGAGAATGGCTGGGCCATTCGGACCAATGCATCGTAGATCGCGCTGTCGCCATGGGGGTGGTACTTGCCCATGACATCGCCGACGAGGCGGGCGCTCTTCTTATACGACGAGTTGGGCCTCATTCCCAACTCATGCATCCCGTAGAGGATTCTTCGCTGCACCGGCTTCAAGCCGTCACGGACGTCCGGCAGGGCCCTTGCGACGATGACGCTCATCGCATACTCGAGATACGAACTGCGCATCTCCTCTTCGAGCAGCTTGGGGCGTATGAAGCCGAACTCCGTATTCGTTACCATCTATGGCTCCTGAGGGTGTCTTGTTCGCGTTGAGGAATAACGTTGCAGACCGGTCCTACAGGACCGGTAGTTGATCCTAACATTATATCACTATCTGGTTGTTTTTCGATATTTAGCCAAGACACTTACGCACAATTCAGCGGTTTTCGTTAACCGCCCCGGGAATGGCCTTGGAGACCCTCCCCGGGGCGCTGTTGGGGCACTCCGAACACCTCTCAGCAGAGTGTCGGAGTACCGTTGGGGGGTATTGGCATTGCAGCCAACGTGGTACAAGTTTATCGATGCCACAACCCTGTTTCAAGTTTTGTCCGCCACTGTGCCATTTGTTTGTGGCATTACAAAACACATGGTGGTAAAATCGGTGTGGCACGGCTCTTGACATCGGTCGTGTCGGCCCATGGACCACATAAACACCACGTGCACGGGGGTTCGGATGGAACAGAGAGTGGACATAGCTATGCCACCGCCGTACGTCAGCTTTAACACCTTCAGGACGCTGCGAGAATGGCTTGGCGACGAAGGCGTGCCACTTAGATTCGACAGATCTTTCTGGGAATCCAAGTTTAGTGGCAGCACCGGCACACAGCTCGTGGCTGCGCTCCGCTTCCTTGGCCTCCTCGATCGGGAGCAGCCGCAGCAGGGCATGGAGCGCATGGCGGAGGCAAATGCCGCTGAGTGGAGGTTCCTGCTCGCCGAGCTTCTCCACGACTCGTACACAGCAGTGCCATTCGACGAGCTGCCACGTGCCACACCTGCGATGGTCCGCGGCTGGTTCCGAGCCTACCCAGTGGACGGCCACACGCTCCGCAAGGCCATCTCTTTCTTCGTGAGCGCCGCAAAAGAGGCGGACTTGCCGATGTCCAATGGGGTCCGAAAGATGGCGAAGGGACGGCCCGCTCGCCAGCCTGCCCCACCCCCACAGGACCGGGTCGAAGCCAGGCGAACTCAGGCGACATCGACGGACCCTAGACCGGTCGCCGACACTCCTGCCACATCCGTCCCCGGTGGGAGTGCGAACCAGACTGTTGTGAGCCTGGAGAGCGGCGGCACCGTTACGCTGAGTGTGGCCGTCGATCTGTTCCAGCTCTCAGAGAGCGACCGGGAATTTGTGCTGTCGCTGATCGACCTGACTAAGGGGTACGCGACGGAGATGATTCAGGATAGCGGTTGACACGGACAGCCCGATTCAAAATAGAACCCACCCGGGTTCTTCAGGACCGGTACCAGGCTGCGGAGTTACGCTCGCCGCGCTCGACTAGGCTCTGGAACAGGCGGTCAAAGTGGGGCGGTATCTCCAGGCGTCGCTCCGGCCTGAACTGCACGCCGATTATCCAGCCGTGGTCGGGGCTTTCGAGGGCCTCGATCTTGCCGTCTTCCAGAGAGTATGCGGACGCCAGCAGATACGGCGACTTACCGATCTCGTTTACACTCAAATCGTGGCGACTGTTCACCCTCACGAACCCACCGGAGCCAACCACCGCAGCCAGCTTCGATCCTGGAGCGATGTAGATGTGGTGGTAGGAGGAGGTATAGCCCTCGGGACCATGCCCCTCGACTGGGGCAGCCGGCGCGCCGCCGAAGGCAAGATTGAGGGTGTGGAGCCCATCGCCGATTGCCAGCAGTGGCATGTCCATCTCAAGTGCTGCCTCCGCCAGCGCGACATGACCAGGGTCGCCATCTGCGGCGAGCACGAGGGCATCACCTCCAACGAGGGCGTTCCCATCGGAGTGCAGGGAGTCTTGCGATAGAGCCAGTGGTGAGCCGCCTGCCCGCTGCACGGCGTCAGCAAGGGGCTTTGTGTCTTCGGAAGATGCAGCTATGATGACGGAGAGGCCTGTTGGCATAGGGTCGTCTACCTCTGTGCGGGTCAGGTGATTTTGGTACGGTTCGTTGGCCGGACAGAGCTATCCGGTTGACCATCTTAAATTGTAACCGGAAGGGCTTTGAGCATGCACGCGAGTTCGACGCGTTCAATGCACAGATGCTGTTGTAAATTAGAAACATCCGTGCTATAATTCGCGCGTTCATCCACAATCCGACATCGTAAACACTGAAGGGAACCAGATGAGCACACAGAAGGCGAAGGCTCTGGAGCTGGCGATGGGCCAGATCGACCGCGAATTCGGCCAGGGCGCAGTGATGCGGCTTGGCGATTTCGGCATGGGCTCGGAGATTGAGTCGATCTCGACGGGTTCGATCTCCCTCGACGTGGCGCTGGGGATTGGCGGCATCCCCAGGGGACGTGTCATTGAGATCTTTGGATCGGAGTCGTCGGGCAAGAGCACCCTGGCCTATCACATCATGGCGGAGACCCAGCGATCAGGCGGCGAGGCGGCCTACATCGACGTAGAGCATGCCCTCGACCCGGGATACGCCGCAAAGTGTGGCATCGACACCGAAACCCTTCTCATATCACAGCCCGACTCCGCGGAGCAGGCCCTCGAAATATGCGAGTACTTGGTACGCAGCGGGGCCGTTGAAATCGTTGTGGTCGACAGCGTCGCGGCCCTGGTGCCGAAAACCGAGTTGGAGGGCGACATGGGCGACACCCACGTCGGACTCCAGGCCCGGCTGATGTCCCAGGCACTGCGCAAGTTGACCGCAGCCATTAGTCGCTCCAACACCTCCGTGGTGTTCATCAACCAGATCCGGGAGAAGGTCGGGGTGGTCTGGGGCAACCCCGAGGTGACACCAGGCGGCCGGGCGCTGAAGTTCTACAGCTCGGTACGCATCGACCTGCGCAGGCTGGAATCCCTCAAACAGGGGACCGACATCGTCGGATCGCGCGTCCGAGCCCGTATCGTCAAAAACAAGGTAGCGCCGCCGTTCCGGGTGGCAGAATTCGAGATCATGTTCAATGAGGGCATCAGTAGGACCGGTGACCTGATTGAGCTGGGGGGAGAGATGGGGTTTGTGAAAAAGAGTGGCTCCTTCTACTCGATGGACGAGACCAAGTTGGGCCAAGGCCGGGAAAACGCCAAGGTGTTCCTGAAGTCCAACCCGGAATTGATGGACCAGCTCGAGGCGAAGATTCGGGAGAAGATGGAAGAGGAAGCGAATCCCGCCGCAGAGGCCCCTGAGCCGAAAAATACGGTGACAGCCAACATCGAGGCCTGACGCAACGGCGAGTATCGATTCCAGGGAAAATTTTCGCCGATGAGCACCAACGACCCACTACGCCGCGCCCATTCTGCAGCGCTCCGCCTTATAGTCTACAGACCACGCACCCGCAAGGAGATGGCCACCCGACTCGGGCAAAAGTTTGAGCCTGACGTGGTGGATAGCGTGGTAGCGCTGTTGACCGAGCAGGGCTATCTCGATGACGCCAGTTTCGCCAGCGCTTGGAGGACGAGCAGGGAGTCCAACAACCCCAAAAGCTCGTGGGTGGTACAGCGAGAGCTCGAAACCCGGGGCATCGAGGTTTCGGTGGCGAACGAGGCGGTCAAGGACATGGACGACGACGAAAACGCCTACGCCGCCGGATCGAAGGTCGCCCGCAGACTCGCGAAGCTCGACCCGGCCGTCTTCCGACGAAGGCTGTGGGCATACTTGAACCGGCGGGGGTTCAGCAGTGCAGTGACACGGCGGACCGTCGAAAGGCTGCTCCAAGAGGCCGATGAGGACGGGGACTAGACCGGAGCGCCTGAACGACCCTCACGCCTAGAACAACCCTCACCTCAGTCCTCGCTCTATGGAGGGAGAGGATGCCCCGGTCCCTAGCCTCTCAACTGCCACCATGAATTTAGATTCCAGGTCGGCCAGCAGCTCTTTCTCTCCCGGGTCGAGCTCGGAGGCCACCCAGTCGATGATCCAGCGCGGATCGTCATCGTTGGGATCGATGAGCAGAGCCTTGACCATGCTCAACTGCTGCTCTTCACTGAATTTTTCGCCAATGATGGGGCAGACAAAGGCTTCCTCGTTCTCGAAGTGGTCGAGTTCAGCGTTGGTCATTTCCGTGACCTTGCTGTAGAGGTGACGCCGGGTACGAGCCAGCACCTGCCGCTCACCAATGGCTACTGCGAGAGCGTCTTCGACCTCCTGGACACGTTCAACCAGCTCCTGGTGTTGCTGCTCTTCGAGCACCAGCGCGCGCTGAACATCTTTTGCCAGTCCAGCGGTATCTCCTTTTCCCAGGAACTCGACAAGCTCGCCGCCCTGCCAGACCAATTCCGCGTGCTCAGCCTCGTTGTCCCTCGCAGGCTGGAAGTCGGTGAGCGGCGCGGTCATGTATTGGTCCTCGGCGATGACGTGAAACAGAAGCTGTTTTACCCAGAAGCCGAAAGACTCACCAAATTCATCGAGATCCCCGCCGTCCTGTCCCTTCGCGGCTAACGCCTGCGTGCGCTCCGTTAGCGCCTGAAACGCCTTGTGCATCAAGAGCTGAACATCGATCGGGTTATCGAGTTTTGTAATTTGAGGTAGCATCACTGAACTTCCAAAGGTCGTGGTTTATCACGGCAATCTAACGGCTGGTTCGTGTATGCGCCATGATGACATCGGCGTAGGTGCTGAAGAATCCGTGAAGAAAAGGTTGTACAAGCCCGTTATCACTGCACGTGTTACGAAGCGAGCATCTCCTCGAACCCGGCCATGGTGGCATGCTCTTCGGGGTTGAGGTGCTGCCCGATCCAGTCCATGACCCAGTGCGGATCGCTCGCCATGCTATCGACGAGGAGCCCACGTACCATCGCAAGCTGTTCCTCGGAATTCAGCCGCTGTTTGAGTACAGGCAGCACGAAAACACGTTCGTTTTCGATGTGGTCCTGCTGGGCGATCCGCAGCGCCAGCACCGCGCCAACCAGGTGTTGGCGCGTCCGTCGTATAACGCTGGTCCGGCCTATCTCGACGTTGAGGACGTCCATGACATCCTGGAACTTCTCGTCCATTTCACGATGTTCGTCGCTGTTGGCGGCGAGCATGGCCGCCTGCGTATCTTCCTCGGGCGCTGCAGCGTGGGAGTGGTGATACCCAAAGAGCTCGTCCTCTCTCTCAGATAGGTACATCAGCGCCATGGCCCACTCATTGAATGCGGCTCTGAATGGCTGTAGGGAGGAGCCGTTCTCCAACCGGTCGGCCTCTTGCTCGACCTTCTCCGCACTGCTGGTCATCGCTGTATGCACCAACAACATCGCGTCGAGAGGAGCCGTTTCCTGGATCATCGAGACCTCCGGTGCGCGGTGGACGAGCGGCGTCGAACCACACTACGAATAGGATTCTTGAGCGCAGGGACAGTAATGTCGGGGGGCGCGCAGGGGTGCGCAAGGCGAACGGACCTGTGCCGCCTTGAGGGGGCCGCTGTGCCGAACAGCGCAGATATGGACAACCCGTGAAGAGTGCAGTCTAAGATTTCGTAATCCTCAGAATCACGTTGCCAATTTGTCCAGCTCGCCGAACGATGGCT
>JASLXL010000226.1 GCA_030740335.1 SAR202 cluster bacterium
CAGGCGCCGTTCGTCCCTGGCCTCCATCAGCTCGTGGACCAGGGCGGCGGCGGTGGTGAAGCCGACGGACAGTCCTTTCCTGGGAGTCCGGAGACCTATCCGACAGTGTCCTGCTGCCTAAGGATAGAAAGTTGGAGGACCTCAGTCATCGCTACCCGAGGACAACACCGGGGCCCCCGCAGCCACCAGCCGGTCAACCTCCACTCTGATGTGACGCTGAACGATCGCCACGAACTCGTCGGTCGTCGTGCCCTCGACTCTGCTGGCGAGTCCGTGGGGACCGAACCCGAGGACGATCTCCTCTTTGACGTGCTTTTCGGGATCGTTGAAGTAATAAGAGTGCGTCCCACGAAGCGCCTCGGGCAGGTCGGCGTCAGCGATACCGTATATTGCGGGGTTTGCCAGTATGGCCAATGCCTTCTTGCTCGTGACGTTCACGCGCCTTCTCGGCACCGTGAAGTCGCCAAGACGAATCGTCTCTTTCAGCTCCGGCGCCCAATGTGCAACCACGTACTTGGGACCCCGCTTCACCCATTCGGCGAGCTTGCGCCTCACTATGTCGTACTCGTACCAGTTCCGGATTTCGGGGAAGTGGTGCCTGGGCAGGGTACTCTCGGTCTCGTAACTGCTATTCTCGCCGGACCGAATATCGTTGAATGTGATGAACCAGTTTACGTAGTCGCGAAGAGCCCGCGTATACTTCGTCACCCCTTCGGTACGGCCGGGGCTGCTAACGTCTACCAGGACGACGTGAGGCATCGTCTCGCCAAGCTCCCTGACGAACTCGGGGGGAAAGCCTGAGATGATCTGCCGCTCCAGGTGGTGGGGCACCGTTAGGGCCCACGAATGGTGCGAGGGCACCCGGTCGTACCGGACAGCGAACTCGTCTCCCAGTTGGTG
The DNA here is from genome assembly GCA_030740335.1 of SAR202 cluster bacterium. The sequence goes on from JASLXL010000226.1 coordinate 901, forward strand.
CTCGATAGGCTCGACTATCCACTGTCTGCCATAACGGTGGTTGCCTACGACTACGATTCCCCGGTCCGTGCTTGCTCTGAGCTCCTTCAGGAACACGAGTAGGCAATACGCTTCGTAGGCGGCGCGTTCGCCCTCCCGGAGCTGCTCGTCGTTCAGCCGATATTCGTCCTGGCGCGGAGACGCGAGCTCGCTCAGCTCGCGGAAACGCCGATACTGCTCGACAGCGCCAATCTCGCCTCCATTCAGTCGAGCATCGATTGAGGCGAATCTGTTGAACTCGAGGTCTTTCTGTACCGGGTTGCCGGAGTCGAACTCGCCCTCGAGGGTCTTCGTCCGCAACGCTTCAAGCTCCGCGATAACCGAGTCCACGTCTTCTCGACTCGCTAGCCGTTCCACGATGACCGGTGTGAGCCTGACGCCTGTTACGTTCTGCACGTTGATGGACTTTAGCCAGGAATCCACCTCGCTCAAACGCCGAATAGCCTCTTCCTTTGGATGTTCGGCAAGAAATGCCCCGACAAGCTCCGCTTCAGGCACGATCGAAAAGCGCAGTACGGTCTCGAGGCCATCCAAGTCGATCGTAGGTTCCACCGTCTGGCTCATCTATCCTCTCCTCTAATTACAACGATGCATAGGGGACAAGCAATGATAGCAGCGGGACTCGCAATTAGCGACGACCGTCTGCCCGTTGTCGTCGAGGAGAGGATTGTGATGTGGCAAGAAAAAAACGGGCAGGGGGCGTCGATTTCGCTAGATTCGAGTGTAGCAGCGCGGGAATAAAACCTAAAGCTAGAAACGTAAGGAACCACTTGGTCTTCACTTACATTTTACGCTTTACACCTTATTCCCCTACGCCTGATACACCTCCGTGTTCGGATAGAAGTCGGCCCAGGAGAACCAGAACGCGGCGATGAACAGGGTTCTATCGAGGGTCGTGCCCTTCAGCTTGCCGCTAACGGCCTCACCGATGCCGATATTCCAGATGGTATCCGTCTGGTGGTCAACCATGCGGATCGGGTCGTCGGACGTCTGGAAACTTAGCTGCTGGTCCCCGGCGGTGCTTTTGAACACCGAAGTTTCGCCGGACTTGGTGTTCAGCGCAATCGTCAGCGCTTCACCCTCGAAGGTATCGTTTACGACGGAGGCCCGCGCGAGGTCCCGGTAGTCGTACGCCTTCTGACTGCTCTCTTCCACGATGCCAACGACAAGGGCCTTCGTGTCCAGACGGTCGTCGTAGTTCGCTCGGCCGATCACGCCGGCCTAGCCGCTAGGCTCTAGCCACCACTCCGCATAACCCTGCCTCTGAGGGCAGTATAGCCTAGGGGGCAAGGAGGAGGGGCCAAGGGCTTAGGCAGGGCTGGTAGCAGCTAGGGCTACGGCGCTAGCAGGTGAATAGCGGGGATGCTATTAAGGCTTAGCGGCGCTCCCCTTCTAGGAGAGGGAGCAGCAGGTCTGGCCCCTGTAGTGTTAACTGACGGGCGTAGAAGCTACCGTTGTCGGCTTCAAGAAGCACATTGATCCATACCGTGCCAGCCAACCTTGGAACATCACTTAATCGACCGCTTAGATCAATATTGGGAAACGTCTGTCTCAAAGCGAGTGGGTCATATACAATTTTTGTCCAGCCACCGATCATATCGACGGCGCCGCTGTCCAGCAGGTGGCCGGGCATACCGACTGTGAAATGCACCTTTCCTTGTTGTTCTTGTCAAGGGCGGCGGGAAAGTGTACCAGTGGGGCGGAGCAAAACTGTACCACTGAGCGCCGCAATGTGAGCAGCAAGGTTCGCGGAGTGTGAGGTCTGGAGTTAGAAGGCCGCCAGAGGTTGGTTGGTCTGCCTCTGGTCTGGCGGTGACCAAGCCGGCGCCCAATCATCTTCCGGGTTGTTAGTGAGGTTGGTTTGCCCGGAGCCATCGGCATTCATCACATAGATCTCCCAGTCACCGTCCCGGTCGGAGACGAAGGCGATTTTCGACCCATCAGGAGACCACGCAGGATCCGAATCTCCTGCCGAATCATCGGTAAGGTTAGTCTGCTCAGAGCCATCGGCATTCATCACATAGATCTCCTGGTCACCGTCCTGGTCGGAGACGAAGGCGATTTTCGACCCATCAGGAGACCAGGCTGGTCTATAGTCCGAGTCGGGATCATTGGTGAGGTTGGTTTGCCCGGAGCCATCGGCATTCATCATATAGATCTCCCAGTCACCGTCCCGGTCGGAGACGAAGGCGATTTTCGACCCATCAGGAGACCACACAGGACCCGAATCTCCTGCCGAATTATCGGTAAGGTTAGTCTGCGCCGAGCCGTCTGCGTTGTTCACGTATATCTCCCAGTTGCCGTACCGATAATCGGATACGGCGGCGAAGGCGATTCTCGACCCATCAGGGGACCACGCTGGGCCCCCAATCTCATCAAATACAGAGGTGAGAGGCGTCAGTCCGGAGCCGTCAGGATTCATTACATACACAAGCCAACCGCCATCCCTTACCCCAGCTGTGAAGGCGATCTTGGATCTATCAGGGGACCACGCTGGATGGTAGACCAATTTGTTGGGAAGAGAGGTCAGGGCAGCCAGTTCGGAGCCATCCGCCTTCATGATATGTATCTCCGGGCTATCTTCCTGACTGGAAACGAAGGCTATTCTCGGCTCCACCATGTCCTCTGGCACTAGAGGAGGTGTCGGGGTAGGTGTGAGGGCTGGCCCGGGGGTTGGCGTCGCAGTACCAGTCGGCGTGGACGTGGCCGCAGGAGTGGGACTGGGCGTCACGGTCGGCACAGGGGCAACGCCGCCCCAGATGCGGACCTTGATGCCTATACCGTCGCCCCCCGTGTAGTGGTAATAGGTGATAGTGTTGGAGCCCGCCTGAACCATGGACGTAACGTCCAGCCAGAGGCCACGGCCGGTTGTTTCGGCGACTTCTTGGCCAATGGTGTGATCCCTGATCCGTCCAGTGCCGCTGGTAAAACTCTTAAACTCCCATGCGAACTGACCGTTTACCTTGAGATACCCATTCCACCCCATGTACCTGTTGACCTCAGTCAGCTTGTTGACGTCGTAATTGCCGACCTCGAATTTGGTGAAGCCGGCAGGCACCTGGATCGTCCAGGTCCTGGGCGCCTGGGTGTGATGGATTGCTCCAAGAATCGTCTCTTGCACCTCGCCAACAGCAGGTGTGGGCGTAGCCGTAGCTGTCGGTGTGGCTGTAGCCG
>JASLXL010000227.1 GCA_030740335.1 SAR202 cluster bacterium
CTATTACCACACGCCCTCATCTCTGACTGAGGATCCGGCCGTAGTGGTCGGATACCACATCGAAGACCTCGTCTACGGCCCCCTGTACTACGGCTACGGCGGCGATGGTGAGCCCGGCGACCGGCGCGTAGTCGCGGCCCACATCGAAAAGCGGCTTGCAGCCAACGTCCCGCAATCAGCCTTGGTACTGCTCGAAGCTTCGCCAGAGGTGATTCGGGAGCGCATGAAGGCCAACCCCCACACCCCGGGTGTCGTGCCAGAGAAGGACATCGAGATGGTGTCGCGACGCTTCCGCGAGGAGTACGATAGGTCGCTGATTCCAGGCAAATTCATACTGGACACGACCAGCGCGACAGTCGAGGAGACGATGGTCGTGTTCATCGAGCAAATACAGCCATACCTCACGCCCCAGGACCGCATGGGTCTACTGGCGCGCTCGGCCAACATAGGCGTCTAGTGGAGCGGGCTTGCTGAGGGGATCAAGGGCAAAAGCACAGGTCCCCGATTCCCGACCCTCACCTCAATCCTTTCTCTAACCAAGGGAGAGGAGGTTCGATCTGCTCCTATCTCCCACGGGGGAGAAGGCTAGGATGAGAGGGAAATCCTCTTGGTATGGCAGGTCTAGTCTTTGGGCATGTCCTGCCCCGCCCAACTAAGCGTGCGCAGCACCCTATTGGAGGGGCGAATAATCGGTCGGCTTGAGGAACGTGTTCGTTACTCTTACCACTGGCGCACCCGTTGCCAGCGATGCTTTATAGACCTTGTGCCACTCCGGGTCCGCGCGAAAACCATCCCAGGCCTTCTGGCGCTGATCCATGTCCTCGAAGGCGATTATGTAGATCAGTCGGTCGCTGTAGTCCCCAACCGCTGACGTCCAGTGGCCAATACTAGTAGCGCCATGCTTCTCCAAAAGCCCCTTGACGCAGTCCCGGACCTCGGCAACGACATCATCCAACCGACTGGGAGCGGCCTCGTATACGCGGTACTCGTAGATCAAGACAATTTCCTGTTTTTCAAATGAGGGTCACGCGCTGCCACTAAGACCCAAGACCCTCACCTCAATCCTCTCCCTGCCACAGGGAGAGGAGGCCCGATCCGGTGCCTTCGCCCCTCCAGGGGCGAAGGCACCGGATGAGAGGGATTCCCACTGTTGGCGTAGAGACGCGACGGCCTCTAATTCATTGCAATGGCGAGTAGTCCGTCGGCTTCAGGATCGTGTTCATCACCCTTGCCACGATCGGCCCGTCCTTTTCCGACTCGCCACGGACCTTGTGCCACTCTGGGTCGGCACGGAAGCCCGCCCAGGCCTGCTGTCGCTGCTCAAGGCTCTCGAAAGCCAGGATGTAGATCAGCCGGTCACTGTAGTCTCCAACCTCGGACGTCCAGTAGCCGATGTTCTTCGCGCCATGCTTCTCCAGAAGTGCGACTGTATGGTCACGGAATCGGGCCTGGACATTCTCCAACTTGCCTACGACGGCCTCGTAAACGCGATATTCGTATATCAAGCATTACCTCCCTATGAGTTACTGTTAATCCCCAGGTCTGCACGTACGGCCTCGACCAGGTAATCGATAGGGGCAGCCTGCGCCCCGTCGGAGAAGCCGAAGTCCAGACTCGATATCGATACAGCCCCGTTTCGCATGGCTCCCAGATCGGTGCCCTCAGGCGCGATATCGAGAACCCTGTCCTCCGCAATCCAATAGTGTGTGCGGGTTCCGTCACGACCCTTCGTCACCCTCTCCACGAACGCCCTCGGGCCTGGCCGAGTCAGCTCCACGCCCCTGATCTCCTCGGCGTCCAGATCGGGGACGTTGAGGTTGATTAGCTGTGGCACGTCGAGAGGAGCCTCCTTCAGCGCCCGCGCCACGGCGGCGGCTACTTTCGCTGCCACCGCGTACCGCGCATCGCCTTTTCCGTACGTGGCGGACACGGCCATGGACGTGAATCCCTTCATGTAGCCGTGGGCCGCTGCCCCGACAGTACCCGAGATAATCACGTCGTGGCCGAGGTTTGCACCACGGTTTACGCCGGACACGATGAGGTCTGGTGGCTCATCCAGTATCGATTCGATGGCCAGAATGACGCAGTCCCCGGGCGTGCCCTGGACCGCATTGACGACGACTCCGTCCAGGCGCGACCGTACTTCCTGGACGCGCAGCACAGAGGTAAGCGTCAACGAGGCGGCGACACCGCTCTGATCACGGTCCGGGGCCACGACACTGACGTCGCCAACTGTGCTCAATGCCTCGGCAAGGTGCCACAACCCGTCTGAGTGTATCCCGTCATCGTTCGTAACCAGTATTCTCAAGTCTTGCTCCCAATCGCCATATTGTCGATAAGCCGCGTCTTGCCAATCCGAACGGCCACGAGCGCCAGGGCCGATCCTGTCATCACATCCAACTCATCCAGGGTCTGCGGATCCGCGACGCTCACGTAGTCCAGAGCGGCCAGCGGCTCTTCCTCGATGATCTCTCGCATCCGCTTTCTTACCTGTTCGGCATTATCGGTTTCCATGCTCCCGGCAGCGGATAGCGCCTTGTACAGTACCGTCGCCGCCCGGCGTTCATCCGCAGTTAGGCCTGTGTTGCGGCTGCTGAGGGCCAGCCCGTCCGCCTCCCTCACTATCGGGCAGAGGACGATCTGCGCCCCCAGGTTCAGGTCCGCATTGAGTCGACATATCATCAAGCCCTGCTGGGCGTCCTTCTGTCCAAAGTATGCCGCGTCGGGACGGACGATGGACAGCAATTTGGTCACAACCGTCGCGACGCCGACAAAATGGCCGGGGCGGGATGCCCCCTCCAGCCTCTCCGAAAGGCTCCCCACATCGACTCGTGTGTGGGAGCCCGCAGGGTACATCTCATCCGTCGTCGGCGCCAGTACCAGATCGACACCAGCCTCGTCGAGTCTCGCGTAGTCCGCTTCCATGTCACGGGGATACGAGGCGTAGTCCTCTGTCGGGCCGAACTGAGCCGGGTTTACGAAGATGCTCACGGCTAGCGTCGCGCTCTGAGCCCGCGCGCGGCTCACTAGAGACATGTGGCCGTCGTGGAGTGCGCCCATGGTCGGCACGAGACCCAGCGGCCTGTCAATATCAGACGTTGCCGCCCGGAACTCGTCCACCGTCTCGATGACCCTCATAGGCCAGGGGCCTTTCGACAGATCGCCATCAACCGTGGTTCCTCGCTTTGGCCGCAGATAGCATGTCGTCCAGGGCTTTGGACTCCTCGTCGCTAAGATGCCGGACATTTTCGCCGGCAGGGAACTCGGCGGACCTCACCTCAGCCACGTGTCGACGAATTGCCTGTGTCGCTCTGTCGTGGAGATTGTCATACTTACGGACGTGCCTGAGGTCGAAATCGTTGATCCCAAGCATGTCGGAGACGATTAGGACCTGGCCATCGGTGTATCGTCCCGCGCCTATCCCTATCGTGGGTATCGACAGCCGGTGAGTGGCCTCCCTTGCGACCTCCTCCGGTATCAACTCGTACACCATTAGCCATGCTCCCGCATCTTGCAAAGCCACAGATTCTGAGATCAGTCTCTCTGCAGCCCGGGCTGTCTTCGCGCGCAGCCCTTTTGTCTCGTGAATCTGCGGGTTCAGTCCCAAGTGGGCGCACACTTCAATCCCATCCTGCACCAGGTGGCTGACGATATCGGGCCTGAATCCTTCCAGCTTCACACCGTCTGCTCCATGCGAGATCAGACTGCGGGCGTTCCGGAGAGCGTCCTCCGGTGACTCATATGTGAGGTAGGGGAGATCGACGAGCAGGTACGCCCGCTGGACGCCCCGGCGAACAGCCTTCAGATGGTGAATCATGTCGTCGAGGGTGACCTCTTTCTCACTCTCGTATCCGAGCACGTTCGTACCGACGCTGTCCCCAACAAAAACGATGTCTACCCCGGCCTCATCCTCCCAGACGGAGGTCGGATAGTCGTAGCAAGTTAGCATCGCGATCTTCTCGCCGCGCTGCTTCATCTCGGTTATGTCCACGCTGGTACCTCCTCTGCCGTCCTCGAGTGAGGGCCTGTGCTCGCCTACGCCCAATGATGTTCGCTCGTCGGGCCGCTTTCGCTCAGCCCCCTGTACTCGTTGACGACGTCTCGGATCTCCTTCGCCCTATCTGGGTCCAGTGTCCCCTTTTCAAGCGCGAATGGGAGTCCCGCCAGCGCCATGTGACAGTACAGTGGTAGCACGTCCGGGGCCCTGGCACGAAGCGTCTGAAGGTGCTTGCGGATGGTGCCTAGATCACCTCGAACGTATGGGCCCGCCAGCGCACCCGGAACACCCGATGTCTCCAGATTCGCTGCGACCTGCCTAATCATCGGCGCCAGCGCCTTGACCCCATCGTCTCGCGTCATTCCGAGCTGTTCCCATAGCTGTGCCGCCACCGCCGCCTCCGCCGATAACAGCCCACCCATCATGACTCCGGACAGGTGGTAGAGCACCTTGTCTTCTCGTCGCAAGAAGATCGGACGTCCGCCGATGTCCGTCGCCATCTGCTTTAGGTAGGCCTTCATCTCATCGTCGCCTTCGATGCCAAACGTGGCCCCCGGCAGGCTGCGCACCCCGTTCTCAACAGAGGAGAACGCATTCATCGGATGGAACGTGCCCACAGAGGCTCCGAGCACACTTGCCGGGTCCAGCACATCCACGGAGGACGCCCCTGAGCAATGGGCCACTGCCTGTGTGTTCGTCCACGGTACCGTCGAAGCGACCTCGCCAATGGCATCGTCGGGGCTCGTTATGAACACAACGTCGGATGCACTCGCGGCCTCTTCCGGGGTCTGATACGCTACGGCGCCATTGATAATGTGTGCAAGTTCCTGGGCGGAAGAGTAGCTGCGACTGGCCACTGCCACCACCGGGTATCCCTGGCGCGAAAGTGCAATGGCAATCGATTTGCCCACGACTCCCGCGCCGATGAAACCGATCCTTGAGCGCCTGCGTGGGCTACCCATGTTGCGCCTCCGTCAGATCCGATACGGCTGGGAGCCCTTGCAGACCCACCGCTGTCCGGACACCGCTTGTAATAGCTCGGCTCGTCACGACCGCGACTGCAGCCAGCAGCCGGTCCATGTGTGTTCCACCCTTCGTGTCTCCGGTTGCGATAGCGAACATCGTGTCGCCGTCGCTCATAGTGTGGGCTGGCCTGACCGCCAGGGCTATGCCATCCTGGGCCACGGCGGCCAGCTTGTTGGCCTGCTCTTTGGTCAAGGTAGCGTTCGTAGCCACGACGCCGATAGTTGTATTGCCCAGTGATGGCTTTCCACCGGCTCCATCGGAGGTGATCATCACATCCACCGCGCTCACCATCGCCCCCCTATCTCCAACTCGCGGACCTGCCACCAGGCGGCCTGTATCCGGGTCGACGATGCCGCCGAGAGCGTTTACCACGATGACAGCGCCTATCATCAGCCCGCCGCCAAGTGCCATGCTCGCCGTGCCGACCCCGCCCTTCACTGCGTGTCGCATACCAGAGACCTTAGCCACCGATGCGCCGGTCCCGGCTCCCAGACTGCCCTCGCCAATCGGGCTCGTATCTGCGGCCACACACGCGGCGTAGCCATCTTCGATACCGGGACGCACATCTTGACCGACGTTGAGGTCGAACACTGCGGCTCCGGCGACACGAGGCACGATGGTACCGGCGAATTCGACACCGGAACCGCGCTCTTCAAGGAAGCGCACAGCCCCGAAGGCCGACTGAAGTCCAAAGAGGCTGCCCCCGCAAAGCATCACGCCATGGACATCGGGCAGCAGTGTCATTGGTCGCAGCATATCCGTCTCGAGGGTGCCGGGGGCGGCGCCTCGAACGTCCACACCACCGACGCCGACGCCCTTGCATAGCACTATCGTGCATCCGGTGGCCGCGCTCGCATCTGTGTAGTGGCCGGCGCTAATTCCGGGCACATCCGTAATGCACCCGCCCTCCAATACCAGGTCGCTTGAATACAAAAAACCCTCCCGAATCCGTCGGGAAGGTTTTGCGTGAGACTCGATACCACGGGCAGGGCAAAATCGAGATGTCAGGGCCCGTCGGGGACAGAGTGCTCACCGTTCCCGGTAGGATTGGCTGCCGGGTTATCATATCAGGGCGGAGCATGTCGTTCAATCTAGCCATGGGTCTGTTGACTCTCTTTCAGTCGTCGTGAGGTTTGGTGTAGAATATTGATTCTTAGAATCAGATAGAAAGAGGTGTCTTTTGGCAGACTTCGACCTGGTCGTACTGGGCTCTGGTCCAGGAGGATATGTCGCAGCGATCCGTGCCGCACAGCTAGGAATGAAGACTGCGATCGTTGAGCGGTCGGATATCGGGGGTGTGTGTCTGAACTGGGGATGCATCCCCAGCAAGGCTCTCATCAGGAATGCAGAGGTCGTAGGGCTGTTCAAGCACGCCGAGGAATTCGGCATCACCGCCGAAAACGTACAGTTCGACTTCTCCAAGGCGGTCGACCGTAGTAGACAAGTGGTCAAGAAGCTCACCTCCGGGGTGAGCTTCTTGCTTAACAAGAACGGCGTCGAGGTCGTAAACGGCAACGGAGTCCTCCTCG